>NZ_JBGTYY010000027.1:0-29517 GCF_041807705.1 Mannheimia kashgarensis | reverse complement strand
TTCTAGCGGTCACTTCAGCAACAAAAAATTCAAGAAGCTTTTTCTGCAAAGATTTCTTTAATTTACAATGGGTTATCTTCATTTTTGTAGTATAGCAGTGATGCTAATCTACTACAGCCCCAAAGATTCAGATGGTAATCTTCAACCGGGTGTGGCAGAAAGCTGGGAAAGCACATCGGATTATAAAACTTGGACATTTAAATTACGCAAAGAGGCTAAATGGTCGAACGGTGAGCCAGTAACTGTTCACGATTTTGTGTTCTCTTAACGTATTGTTGATCCTGCGACCGCTTCTCCTTATGCGAGCTATTTAACTTATCTGAATGTAGAAAATGCACAAGATATTATTGATGCCAAGAAAAAACCGGCAGAATTAGCGGTTAAAGCCATTGATGATCACACATTCCAAGTGCAATTAAGCGAGCCTGTGCCTTATGCCGTGGAGCTTGTTACTCACTCTTCATTATTGCCGATAAACAAAGCTGCTGTTGAAAAACACGGCGATGCTTGGGTGAAAAAGGGTAATTTAGTAGGTAACGGTGCTTATGTATTAGTAGATCACGTTATTAATGAAAAAATTGTGTTCGAGCGTAATAAAAATTACTGGAATGATAAAGAAACAGTGATTAATAAAGCAACTTTCTTAGCGATTGTAAGTGCTGCAACAGATGTAGCTCGCTACCGTGCAGGTGATTTAGATATGACAAACTACGCTTTACCACCTGAGCAATTCCCAACGCTTAAAAAAGAGATTCCAAATGAGGTATTTACCGCTAGAACTCTTTCAACCTATTACTACGAGTTCAACAACAAACGACCACCATTTGATAATCCAAAAGTGCGTGAAGCCTTGAACTTAGCCTTAGATCGTACCATTATTACCGATAAAGTATTAGGGCAAGGGCAAACCCCAACTTATGTGTTTACGCCAACTTACATTCACGAAGGCGAGAAAATCCAACAACCAGCGTATTCAACAGAATCAATGGCAGACAGAAAAGCTAAAGCGTTGAAATTGTTAGAAGAGGCAGGTTATAGCAAATCTAATCCACTGAAATTTACCGTGCTTTATAATACCAATGATAACCACAAGAAAATTGCGATTGCGGTTTCATCATTATGGAAACAAGGCACGGACGGCATTGTTGATGTGAAACTTGAAAACCAAGAATGGAAAACCTTCTTAGATACACGTCGTAATGCAAACTACGATGTATCTCGTGCAGGTTGGTCGGCAGACTACAACCAAGCAACAACGTTCGTGAACTATTTCCTATCGAATTCAAGTAACAATACCGCATTCTATAAGAGCCAAGCCTATGATGATGCGGTAGCAGAGTCTTACAAAGCAACAGATGCAGCCGGTCGTGCAGCCGCTTACGCGAAAGCAGAAGAGCAGTTAGCGAAAGATTATGCGATTATGCCGTTATATAACTATGTGAACACACGTTTGGTTAAACCTTATGTGAAGGGCTATGAGGGCAAAGATCCACAAGATGATATCTTGCTTCGTAACCTATACATTGTGAAATAATGATTCTAGGCTGTTTATTGAAAAATAAGCAGCCTAATTTTTTTGAGGAAAATATGACAATAAAACGATTTTCAGTTTATGGGCGAGTTCAAGGAGTTGCTTTTCGTTTTTATACCTTAAGAGAAGCTGAGAAATTAGGGGTGAAAGGCTATGTAAGAAACTGCAATGATGGTTCGGTGGAAGTTATAGCAAAAGCTGATGAGCAAACAATGGCTCAGTTTGAACAATGGTTACATCACGGCTCTCCTTCAGCAAACGTAGAACGAGTAATAGCGAGTGATTATAGCGGCGGAGAAAACTTTGAACGGTTTGAGATCAGGCGTTAAATAACAAGCGGTCGCTTTTATTTATAAATTTGCAATTCTAGTTAAGCATCTGTGCCTGCTCTAGCAATTTTCGGGCTGGCACAGGACCAGCCCCTACAGGTAAAAATCTTAATCCAACGCCTTTTCAATTTTCTCGAATAAATCACGGGCGAGGTTGTCCATTTCACGCAGACGCTCTAAACCACGACGCATTAAGGTTTGGCGTTGGTTGTCGTAACGAGAGAGTTTAATTAACGGCTCAATAAGTCGTGCGGCAACTTGTGGGTTGCTTTCATTGAGTTTAATTAGCGTATCAACCAAGAAACGGTAACCTGAGCCATCAATAGCGTGGAAAGCTTTCGGGTTTTGACTGCAGAATGCCCCAACCAATGAACGTAAGCGGTTTGGATTGTTAAAGTTGAAACTTGGGTGTTCCATTAAACCTTGCACAATCGCTAGTACGTTTTCATCTGGGCGAGTGGCTTGAATCATAAACCATTTGTCCATTACTAAGCCGTCGTGCTTCCATTTTTCTTCAAAGTCTGCCAATAACGCATCACGGCAACTGAGCTGTGCTTTGGTTGCAGCTTGTAATGCAGCTAGGGTATCAGTCATATTATCTGCATTGTTGTAATGCTTATGAACGAGGGCATTACCTAAATCAGTGAACGCAAGATAGCTTAAACAAACATTCCGTAACGCACGTTTGGCAATATCTTCAGCAACCACTTGGTAAGCATCGCATTTGTTTTGGTTATAAACAATCAATAGCTTATCTTGCAATGCTTGAGCAATCGAGTGTTGCATAAATTCACGCACCAAAGCGATACCTGTTGGGTCAATAGTTTTAAATGACTCGGCAAATTCCGTTTCTTTCGGTAATGTGAGTGTTAATGCGGTTAATTCAGGCGATTTAGCCGAATTTTCTAACACAAACGTTAAGGCATCAGCTAAACCTTCTGAAAAACTAAACGGCTGATTTTGCTGATAACGGCTTAAATTTTCACGCAATTCGTTAGTGTAGAGCATTTGTGCGGCGTCCCAACGTACGAAATCATTTTCAGCGTGTTTGAGTAAGGTTAAAAGCTGCTCGGTAGTGTAGTTGTAATCTAAACGCACAGGAGCAGAGAAATCACATAATAACGCAGGCACAGGGCGTTGCGTTACATTGTGGAACTCAAACGTTTGATGTTCAGCGGTAACATCTAGCACATCACTTACCGTTAATAATTCATACTGTAATGGAATGCGTTTTCCATCATTTTCGCCATATAACGCCACTTTTAATGGAATATGTAAGTTTAATTTCTCCAACTGATCGTGTGTTGGTGGTGTCATTTGCGAAATATGCAAACGATAGGCTTTGCGTGCTTCATCATATTCATCAGAAATCGTGAGTTCAGGGGTACCCGATTGGCTATACCAACGGCGGAATTGTTCTAAATCAACGCCTGAAGCATCTTCCATTGCTTTTACGAAATCTTCACAGGTAGCAGCTGAGCCGTCGTGTCTTTCCACATAGAGCTTCATTCCTTGTTGGAATTTCTCTTCGCCTAATAGGGTGTGGATCATACGAATGATTTCCGCCCCTTTTTCATACACAGTAACGGTGTAGAAATTGTTCATTTCAATCACTTTTTCTGGGCGAATTGGGTGTGCCATCGGGCTGGCATCTTCGGCAAATTGTACGGTACGCAATAAACGCACATCTTCAATACGTTTTGCTGAACGAGCCCATAAATCAGAGGTAAATTCCTGATCACGGAAAACGGTTAAACCCTCTTTTAGACTTAACTGGAACCAATCACGGCAAGTAATGCGGTTACCTGTCCAGTTATGAAAATATTCGTGAGCGATAACTGCTTCAATATCTAAATAATCCGTATCGGTTGCGGTTTCCGGTTTAGCTAACACGAATTTAGAGTTGAAAATATTCAATCCTTTGTTTTCCATTGCTCCCATATTGAAGAAATCAACGGCAACAATCATATAAATATCTAAATCATACTCTAAGCCGAAACGATCTTCGTCCCATTTCATCGAGCGTTTTAAGCTCTCCATTGCCCAAGGGGCACGGTCTAAATTACCACGATCAACATAGATTTCTAAGGTAACTTCACGTCCGCTTTTGGTAATGAACTTATCTTGCAGAAGGTCAAAATTGCCCGCCACTAATGCAAATAGATAGCTTGGCTTGAAGAACGGATCTTGCCATTCAACCCAATGTCTGCCATCGTGCAGCTCGCCTTGTGCAATGCGATTACCGTTTGAAAGTAAGTAAGGATATTTACTCTTACTAGCGGTGATTTTTGTCGTATATTTTGCAAGTACATCAGGGCGGTCAAGCATATAAGTAATTTGGCGGAAACCTTCAGCCTCACACTGGGTGCAAAGCCCATCGCCTGATTTATATAAACCTTGTAGCGAAGTGTTTTGTGCAGGGTTTAACGCTGTTTCAATTTGTAGCTCAAAACGATCTGCTTCCATCTCTGCCAAATTTAAGGTTAAAGATTCATCATCTTTTTCATAGGTCGAAAACGGCTCGCCATTAAATTTAATCGAAAGGAAATCAAAACTATGACCATCTAATTTAAGCGTGGTTGCATCACTATTTTTACGCTCAACGGTTAAAGTTGAGGTAACAAAGGTGCGATCTGGGTCAAGTTGAAAATCGAGATAAATGTCGGTAATAGTGAAATCTGGTGCTTTATAATCTTTTCTGAGTTTTGCTTTAGGTTGCATAGGATTTCCTTTTTGATTGGCCTTTTGCCGCTAGAATAGTGCGAGCTATTGTACTAAATTTATTGCAAATTTTCCAAAAAATATGACCGCTTGTACCAAACAAAACGGCTATAAATGTTACCATTTATAGCCGTTTAGGAAGTGTTGGAATTATAGGGTTTGATGTCCTTGATCGAGATGTACTAAGCTGATTAAATCATCAACACCCACATCAAATGCCTGTCCGAAACCTTTCACAAACAAGCCTGCTGTTGGCTTAAAGCTAAAGAGCTTGAAGTCTTGCATATTAGACAGATCATCAATTAAATCCCCGTGTCTAGCTTTAAGGGCATTAATACTTATATTCCATTCTTCTTGAGCACGTTCGATGATGCGTGCTGTTGCATCAAAGGTTAAACGACGGCGTGCAAAAATTTGGCGACTATTAGTTTCATCTTCAATCAGCATTAGGGAAACTTTAGATATTTCCTGCAAATTTCGTGCGTGGCGGGCAATTATTGAAATAAGAACCTTATATTCTCCATTGTGGATAACAAAGGGGGCGTAGCTTACATTCGGTGTACCGTCTTTATCTGTTGTTGCCATTACAATTGTTTTAGTGTGCTGTTTCAGCTCTTCAAGCTCAGGACCTAAACGGTTTTGTAATACCTCTTGGCGATTGGTGGTCATTATATCTCCTTTTAAGTTTTCTAACAGTTCGAGGATTATAAATTAACTTTATTTTATTAATCAAGATGATAATCATTATTGACTATAAAATTGATGTAATTGATAATACTTTTAATCAATAAAAAATTGATTCGTATTTACTTAAGGAGAACGATTTTGTTTATTAATTATTTAGGGAACCAGCATAAGTTCAATTTGAGCCTGCTGGCTTTAAGCATAAATAGTATTTTACTGTCGCAAACTTTATATGCGAAAGAGATCATTGCTGAATTATCTGAAGTGAGTGTGGTTGCTCAAGAAAATGTTAAAGCCTCCTCAGAGCAAAAATCGAAAGAAGCGATCCAACAAGAACTTATTCAAAATAATCGAGATTTAGTTCGCTATAGCCCTGATGTTGGTATTGTAAATCAAGGGAGACATCAAAAAGGATTTGCTATTCGTGGTGTGGAGGACAATCGCGTTGGAGTTAGTATTGATGGCATTGCATTACCTGATTCAGAAGAGAATTCACTTTATAAACGTTATGGTAATTTAAATACATCTCGTCAATCTATTGATCCTGAATTAGCTCGAACCATTGAAGTATCAAAAGGGGCTGATTCTTTCAATCAAGGTAGTGGGCATTTAGGCGGTGGTGTTAATTATCGAACACTTGAGGCTTATGATATTGTTCGTGATAGCAATAAATTCGGTGCTTTTTATCGCACAGGTTATGCTACACGCAATAATGAATGGGTAAATACACTCGGTATTGGCTATTTAGGGGAACAAGCAGAAGCCGTATTAGTTTACTCAAATCGTTATGGACACGAAATGGAAAGTGCAGGTGGTTATACAATTCCCGAAGATGCGTTACACACCCGAACTATTGGCAGCAGTAAACAAACACCAGATGATTCTACGCATAAACATCACAGTTACTTAGCAAAATTTGCTTACCGTTTTAATGATAAGCATCGCATTGGTATATCATACAGCGGCCAAAATAACACAAATTACATTATTGAGGATTCCGCTGTTTATTTAAGCTCATATTGGCGTGAGGCAGAAGATCGTAGTAAGCGTGATACAGTGAATGCCTTTTATGAGTTTTTCCCAGAGTCTAAATGGATTGCTTTAGTAAAAACGGATCTTGATTACCAAAAGACAGAAACATCAGCTTATAACTATGAAGGAAAGCGTGCAGAGGCAGCAACTGAATGGAGTCCTGCTCAACAAAGAACACCTAGTGATACTGATATTCGTATTTTTAGTATAGAATTAAAACGCTTAAACCTTCGTTTAGATAGCCAACTTTTAGCATTAGGTAAATCAACGCATCAATTTTCCCTCAAGGCTTCAACAGCACAAAGAAATTTTGATGTTCTACATAAAGATTCAGTTTATGTATCTGGTGCTTGGACTCATTTACCGAATTCAACAATGATGCACCCAATTAAAAGTAAGCTACATTATTTATCATTACAAGATAGTATAGACCTTACAAATAACTGGAACGCAAAAATAGGCATTCGTTATGATTGGGCGAAATATAAACAAAGAGATCTTAGGGGCTTAGAATGTCGAAATTGTGTAAAAACCGAGAATGCTAAATTTAACCAAATGACTTGGGTTGCAGGTTTAGAAAAGCAAGTTACTGATATTTGGAAAGTTGCTTATAACATCGGAACAGGCTTTCGCATACCAAACGCATCAGAAATGTATTTCGATTATCGAGATAATGCCGCAGGGGCGTGGATGTCAAATCCCAACTTAAAAGCAGAACGTAGCTTAACTCAAAATTTAAGTTTGCAGGGGCAAGGCAATGCGGGGCAATTTTCTGTAAATTTACACCATACAAAATATAAAGATTTTCTATGGGAGCAAGAAACTTGGGATGTCTATCGTGCTTATGGCAAAGAATTTTGGCGGCCTGTTCAACAAATGCAAAATATTGACTCTGCGAAAATCTATGGGGTAGAGGTAACAGGAAAATGGAATTTAAATTCTGCTATATCTATTTCTGAAGGTTGGAAGCTATTTGGTTCATTAGGTTATAGCAAGGGGAATATGTCAAATGGAGCAGATTTACTTTCTATTCAGCCAATTAAAGCTGTTATTGGTTTAGATTATGAGCAACCAGAAGGCAAATGGGGAATATTTTCTCGTTTAACATTCTTAGGTGCGAAAAAGGCTAAAGAGGCAAAATATTTGAAAACGTTACCTGAAAAATGTGTGAAAGAGCAGAAAACCCTAAATCCTTATTATCCATACTGGGGAAGTGAATATGAGACTCGCTGCGCTGAATATTCTCACGAAACAGGTTTAGATGAATGGAAGCACTTAAATGCTAAAGCTTTTATTGTAGATTTATACGGTTTTTATAAGCCAACAGAAAATATCACTTTGCGTGCAGGTGTTTACAATTTGCTTAACCGTAAATATCACACTTGGGATACATTGCGAGGTTTAAATACAACAGGCGGCGTTGTAAATTCGGTGGGTGTCCGTGAAAACTATAAATATGGAGGTTATCCTGGCTTGCAACGCTACTACGAACCAGGACGAAATTTTTCAGCAAATTTTGAGTACCACTTCTAATTATTTAGAGAGCTTCAAGGCTCTATTTTCTTAAGGAGGAATTTATGTTATCACTAGAACAACAAACCGCTCTACGCAATGAATTAAATGAAAATCCAGGACAAATTTTAGAGATGGTAGCCTCGAAATATCAATGTTCGTTGGAAGAAGTAATGCTTAGCCTACCATCGAATATGCTTAAAGTAACAAATGGGGAGCGTTTTGCTGAAATTCTGCAAGAAATTCACGAATGGGACGATGCAATTACCTTTATTTCACATACGGAAGATACCATTATTGAATTTGTTGGCAAATTACCAAGCGGTTCAATTTCTCGTGGATTTTACAATTTTGAACACAAAGAAAGTGGTGGTTTACAAGGGCATTTACGTTATGAAAATTGTGCCAAAATATACTTACTTGATCGACCATTTATGGGAAAACGCACAGTTTCGTTGGTATTTATCAACAAAAAAGGCAATGCGATGTTTAAGATTTTTGTTGGTCGAGAAAAAGTAGGTAGTGCATTAAAAGAAGATCAAATCAGAGCGTTATATAAATTGATCGGCTAAATTGCAAAATTTAGCTCAAATTTAACCGCTTGTATAAAGGCTACGATTTATCGTAGCCTTTATAAGTTTATTAACCCACAGCCTGCGGTAAATAACCTAGCTGAATTAAAAATGGAATAACCATAATGCAAATACCAGCAATTAAGGCAATGACTAACGCTACATTACCACCAATTACACGATAAGGCAGATTTGGGTGTTGGCTGCGAGCTTTCCATGCTAAGCCAATAGGTAAAATCATACCGTAGAAAGCAAATAATAAACCTGCATAACCTAACGCCATAATAAAGCCATCTGGATAGAACAACGCAAATAAGAGTGGGGGTGTGAAGGTTGCAATTGTTAGCCATAAGCGGTTAGTTGGTAAATTCAAACGTTTTAATAAATCGCCTACGCCTTCAAAAATACCCATTGATACACCTAAGAAAGAAGTAATTAATGCAAGCACAGAGAATAAACGCACCATTTCGCCTAAAATTGTGCTACCTGTAATTTGGCTGGTTGCAGTAACTAAACCATTTAAGGTTGGGTCTTGAGCCAAAATAGTGGTAAATTCGTTTTGGCTTAATACACCGTGAGTCGCTAATTGCCATAATAAATAAGCTACTAACGGAATAGCTGTACCAATATAAATGGATTTACGAATTTTGCCGATATCTGCATCTAAATAACTGTTAATTGTTCCCATAATAACGTGGAAACCAAATGCCGTGAAGAAAATCGGCACAGCAGAAATGACTAATAAATTATCTAATGGAATTGCTGTTAAATTTTCTAATTTTGCTTTAGGTAACATCATTAATAATACAGCGATAAAGGCAATGATCTTACCGATAAATAGCACTCGAGTTAAGCCATCAACAGATTTCACTCCGACTACAACAAATGTTCCTAATACCGCAGTAAAGATTAAAATACTAATTTTAAGTTTCATATCAGCATCTGCAATTTCAGGCATTACACCGGCTAACAGTGAGCCACCGCCGGTAATATAAGCCGCAAGTAGGGCATAAAGTAGTACGAGCAAGCTGAAAGTGGCTAATACACGCCCGATTAAGCCAAAGTATTGTTCGGCAAGGCTTGCCACTCCAACATCTTTTTGCGGAGCGGTTTGATACACTTCCATAAATAATAAACCGGTGTAGGCTAATAAAGCCCATAATCCGACTAAGAGTAATGCCGTTGCACCGAACCCCATTCCGGCAGAGGTAAGTGGCATTGCCAGCATTCCTGCACCAATGGTAGTGCCTGCAATCATTAATGCACTTCCTAAAATTTTATTTTTCATAATATTATTCGGGTTAAAATTAAAAAGGGGATTTATTCTATCAGAAATTTTAATTAATGGATCTGAATGCTGTAATTTCTCATCTAATTTTGCACAATCCAGCCTGCTTTAGTAAACTAGAGCCAATTTGCAATTTTTTATCAAAAACAGACCGCTCGTATGTCTTTAATTTCCTTCTCTTTGCCGCAAATAGACGGCAATTTTCAAGATCATCAAACGCTTGGCAATTTGGTCGGGCATTCCGATACGCTGGCGATTAGCCAAGCCGCTCAACAGTTTAACGGCTTAACTGTGGTGGTTACGCCTGATACCCGCACCGCTCTACGGTTAGAAAAATCACTGCCGCAGTTTGCCAAATTACCCGTGCAACTTTTCCCCGACTGGGAAACCTTGCCGTATGATAATTTCTCGCCTCACCAAGATATTATCTCCGCCCGCCTTTCAGCCCTGTTCGAGCTACAACAAGGCAGAAAGCAGATTTTTCTTTTGCCGATCAATACCTTAATGCAGAAAGTCTGCCCACCGAGCTACCTTGCCAACAATGTGTTGCTGATTAAAAAAGGCGATCGCTTTTCGATTCAAAACTTGCGTTTACAACTGGAAAATGCCGGTTATCGAGCGGTGGATCAGGTGCTGGAATATGGCGAATATGCGGTGCGTGGCTCAATTCTAGACCTCTACCCGATGGGTGCGAACGAACCGTTCCGCTTGGATTTTTTCGATGATGAAATTGATTCTATCCGCACCTTTGATGTGGATAACCAACGCACCAAAGCCGAAATTGCCGAAATCAATTTATTGCCTGCCCACGAGTTCCCGACCGATAGCAATGGGATCGAGCATTTTCGTACCAAATTCCGTGAAACATTCGGAGAGATCCGCCGTGAGCCAGAGCATATCTATCAGCAGGTCAGCAAAGGGATTTTAAATGCGGGGATCGAATACTGGCAACCGCTGTTCTTTACCGAAATGGCGAGCCTGTTTGACTACTTTCCGCAAAATACGCTGTTTATCACTTCCGCTGAAATTCAACAAAAAGCCGAACAATTTCAACAGGATACGCAAAATCGTTATGAAAGCCGTCGAGTCGATCCAATGCGTCCACTGTTACCGCCGAGCGATCTCTGGTTTGCGATTGATGAGGTTAATCGCTGGCTGAAAGGTTATCCAAGATTGACGATAACTTCGGAGAAAATCCGTAAATCTGCAGCGAAAATGAATGCAAATGTGGCAAACTTGCCTGAACTTGCCATTCAATCGGGAGCAAAAGAGCCGTTTGCCTTGTTCCAACAGTTCCGCCAAAAATTTAAGGGTAACATTCTGTTTTCGGTGGAAAGCGAGGGGCGGCGGGAAACGCTTTTGGATCTGCTTGCCCCGATTGGGGTAAAGCCGAAGCAGGTCAATTCATTAGATGAAGCACAAGGTCTGCCATTTTCCCTGATTATTTCACCGCTTGATCAGGGTTTTGTGGTGGAAACAGGCGGGCACGGGGCCCCCCCCTACGATAATGAATTGGGCAATGAGGCTGAAAACGATAATGAAAATGTAGGGGCGGGTCCTGTGCCCGCCCGTAACCTTGCCATCATCTGCGAAACCGACCTACTCGGCGAAAAAGTCCAACAAAAACGCCACGAGAAAAACCGCAAAACGGTTAATCCCGACACGCTGATCCGCAACCTTGCCGAGCTGAAAATCGGGCAAGCGGTGGTGCATTTGGAAAACGGCGTGGGGCGTTATGGTGGTTTAACTGTACTAGATGCGGGCGGAATGAAAGCGGAATATCTAGTGTTGCATTACGCTAACGATGCCAAGCTCTATGTGCCTGTTGCCTCTTTGCATTTAATTAGCCGTTATATCGGCGGCGCGGACGAAACTGCACCGTTGCACAAATTAGGCAGCGAGGCGTGGGCGAAAACCCGCCAGAAAGCCGCAGAGAAGATCCGAGATGTGGCGGCGGAATTGCTTGATGTCTATGCGAAAAGGGAGAGCCAAACCGGCTTTGCGTTCAAGTATGATAAGGCGGAGTTCGACCAATTCAGTGCCTCGTTCCCATATGAAGAAACGGACGATCAGAAAATTGCCATCAATGCGGTGATTAGCGATATGTGCCAACCGAAAGCAATGGACAGACTGGTTTGCGGCGATGTCGGCTTTGGCAAAACCGAAGTGGCAATTCGAGCCACTTTCTTGGCGGTGATGAACCACAAGCAAGTGACGATTCTCGCCCCGACTACTCTCTTAGCTCAACAGCATTATGAAAATTTCAAAGACCGCTTTGCCAATTATCCTGTGAATGTTGAGGTGCTTTCTCGCTTCAAAACCGCCAAAGAGCAGAAAGCGATTCTGGAAAAAGTGGCGGAAGGCAAGGTTGATATTCTGGTCGGCACGCACAAGTTGCTGCAAGATGATGTCGCCTTCCGTGATCTCGGCTTGCTGGTGATTGATGAAGAACATCGTTTCGGCGTGCGTCAAAAAGAGAAAATCAAGCAACTGCGGGCGAATGTCGATATTTTGACGCTAACCGCCACGCCAATTCCAAGAACGCTGAATATGGCACTCAACGGAATGCGGGATCTCTCAATTATCGCCAGCCCGCCGGCTCGCCGTCTGAGCATTAAAACTTTCGTTCGCCAAAAAGACGAAGCGGTGATCCGTGAGGCAATCCTGCGTGAAATCTTGCGTGGCGGGCAGGTTTACTATCTGCATAATGATGTGGCAACCATTGAAAACTGTGCGGAAAAATTGGCGGAGTTAGTGCCGGAAGCTCGAGTGGTGATCGGGCACGGACAAATGCGAGAGCGGGAATTGGAACGAGTGATGAGCGATTTCTATCACCAACGCTTTAACTTGCTGGTGTGTTCGACCATTATTGAAACGGGGATTGATGTGCCGACCGCCAATACGATTATCATTGAACGGGCGGACAAATTCGGCTTGGCACAGCTTCACCAACTGCGTGGACGGGTGGGGCGTTCGCACCATCAAGCCTATGCCTATATGCTCACCCCACCGCCGAAAACGCTCACCAAAGATGCGGAACAACGCTTGGAGGCGATGAGTACCATCGACAATCTCGGGGCAGGTTTTGCCCTCGCCACCCACGATTTAGAAATTCGTGGAGCAGGCGAATTATTGGGCAGTGAGCAGAGCGGACAGATTGAGAGTATCGGCTTTTCGCTCTATATGGATTTGCTCGAAAATGCGATGAAAGCCTTGCAAGAAGGGCGTGAACCAACCTTTGATGAAATCACCCAAAACCAAGTGGAGATTGAGCTACGAGTGCCGGCGTTAATCCCTGATGATTACTTGCCTGATGTGAATATGCGTTTATCGTTCTACAAGCGGATTGCAAGCAGTGAAAATCTGCAAGCTTTGAATGATCTCAAAGTAGAGCTGATCGACCGCTTCGGCTTGCTCCCAGAGGCAACCAAAAACCTGTTCCAAATTACGCAACTTCGTCTAGCCGCCGAACCGTTTGGCTTGAAGAAAATTGATGCGGGGATCAATGGAGGTTACTTGGAATTTAAACCGACCGCCCAGCTAGATCCGATGAAGTTTATTCAGCTTATCCAAAAACAACCTGCGGTGTATAGTTTTGAAGGGACGGTGAAATTCCGCTTTAAGTTGGCGTTGGAAGAGAATAAAGCACGGTTGGAGTTTGTGACGGACTTAATTGATAAGCTGGTAGTCTAGCTCTCGACAAGCGGTCAATTTTCGGTAAAATTTTACCAAATTTTGACCGCTTGATATTTAGGGAAGACTATGAAACAAAAATTATTAGAGCGCCTTTTACGCTATACTCAAATCTACACCACCTCCGATCCAAAAAGCGAAAGTGTGCCGAGTTCGCCACAACAGAGGGATCTGCTTCATCTGCTGAAAGCCGAAGTGGAAACAATGGGGCTGACAGAGATTTTTCTTGACCCAAATGGCTATCTATTTGCCTCGTTGCCTGCCAATACTGAAAAATCTATTCCTGTGTTGGGATTAATTGCTCACGTTGATACTTCGCCTGATTTTAATGGTAAGAACGTTAAGCCACAGGTAATTCAAAACTATCAAGGTGGCGATATTGTGTTAAACGGCAGTGGCGATACACTCTCGCCGAACGATTTCCCGAATTTGAACAAGCTGATTGGCGATACGCTCGTGACCACAGACGGTACAAGCCTTTTAGGTGCAGACGATAAATCGGGCATTGCGATTATTCTCTCTGCGATTGAATACTTGCAAGCCAATCCGCAGATTCCGCACGGCAAAATTCGGGTCGGCTTTACCACCGATGAAGAGATCGGGCGTGGAGTGGATCATTTTGATGTGAAAACCTTTGGGGCTGATGTGGCGTTTACGCTGGACGGCGGTCCGTTGGGCGAGTTGCAGTATGAGAATTTCAATGCTGATGCCGCTGTAGTTACTTTTTTCGGGCGTAGTGTTCACCCCGGCACGGCAAAAGGCAAGATGATCAACGCCTTAGAGCGTGCGTGTGAGTTCCAGCACCGCTTGCCGCCACATTTAACACCGGCAACCAGCGAACATCGTGAAGGTTTTATTATGTTGCACGATATTGAGGGATGCATTGATCACGCTGAGGTGCGTTACATTCTCCGCAGTTTCGACCGTGATGAGCTGGCAACATTCGGCAAAATGCTAACCGACACGATGGCGGAAATGCAAAAAACTTACGGCGAGAATTGTGGCAAGGTCGAGATTATAGAGCAGTATCGCAATATGCGTGAGGTGCTAAACGACTATCCGTACTTAATTGAGATTGCTGAACAAGCGATACGAGAGCTGGGCATTGAGCCGAATTTAGAGCCAATTCGGGGTGGTACGGACGGTTCTCGCCTGTCATTTATGGGCTTACCTTGTCCGAATTTATTCACGGGTGGCGAAAATTTTCACGGGCGTTTTGAATTTATCTCGGTAGATACAATGGAAAAAGCGGCGAAAGTGGTTATCGGAATTAGTAACAAATTTGCAGAGTACGATTTCAGTAAATAAAGGATTACAAGCGGTTAAATTTCGCAAAAAATTTGCAAAAAGCGTTATTTTTCGCCAGTTAAACCATTTTTTAAAGATTTCCTGTAAATTTATTTGACATTAAATCTGAAATCCATAGAATATGCACCTGTTGAGATGCTACGAAGTTCGTAGCGTTTTTAAATGCGGGAATAGCTCAGTTGGTAGAGCACGACCTTGCCAAGGTCGGGGTCGCGAGTTCGAGCCTCGTTTCCCGCTCCAATTTTCTATATCGTGTTGCCCGAGTGGCGGAATCGGTAGACGCAAGGGATTTAAAATCCCTCGCCTTTCGGGGCGTGCCAGTTCAAGTCTGGCCTCGGGCACCATTTAGAAAATCAACAATTTAAATTTGCGGGAATAGCTCAGTTGGTAGAGCACGACCTTGCCAAGGTCGGGGTCGCGAGTTCGAGCCTCGTTTCCCGCTCCAATTTTTCTATATCGTGCTGCCCGAGTGGCGGAATCGGTAGACGCAAGGGATTTAAAATCCCTCGCCTTTCGGGGCGTGCCAGTTCAAGTCTGGCCTCGGGCACCATTTAGAAGAATTAAATTTTAACAAAATAGATAGTTATCGAAGCCCGAGTGGCGGAATCGGTAGACGCAAGGGATTTAAAATCCCTCGCCTTTCGGGGCGTGCCAGTTCAAGTCTGGCCTCGGGCACCATTTCGATAATAACTCAATGCGGGAATAGCTCAGTTGGTAGAGCACGACCTTGCCAAGGTCGGGGTCGCGAGTTCGAGCCTCGTTTCCCGCTCCATTATAAAGAAAAGAGATAGCACCATAAGGTGCTTTTTTTATACCGAAATTTTGCTTTACTTATTCTGAACAGTAAAAAATCCATACCGCAGTATGGACTTTATCTCAACTATTATTTCTTCTGAGCTTTTAATGCTTCGATAACTTGTTTTTGTTGCTCAATTCCTGCTTTACAGCCTGCAATGGCAGATTTTTTATCTGCATCACTCATTGTTTTCCAAGCATCTTCAGACACTTTAATCATCTCTTCTTTGGTCATACCTAGTTGAGCTTTCACTTCTGGTGAGTATTTCGCCGCTTCAAAAGTTAAATCAATTAATTCTCTACATTCAGCTGGGTATTCGCTTGCTTGTGCTGATAGCGCAAAACCCGAAATAAAGAGTGCGAGTGCTAATTTCTTCATAAAAAATCCTCATATTAATTTGTAAAATTAAGCAAAATAGCCGATGATTGGCTTATAGCTTATAGAATAACTTCATTTTTAAGCTACAGGGGCATTATACACAATTGTTTTTTTTTTGAACAATTTCGGAGTGCTAAATAACTGGTCTTACCTGTTTGAGTTTCAAATAAATAAGTGAAAATAAAATGAAAAAATTGACTATTCTTGGCTTAGGTTGGCTTGGATTACCATTAGCAGTGCAGATGAAAAAAGAGGGTTGGCGGGTTGTTGGCTCGAAACGAATGGTATCTGATATGCCGATTGAATGTTATCCGCTGGATTTGAACAATCTGATTATTAACGATGAGCTTGAGACTTTATTAGCTGCTGACACAATGGTAATTGCCTTGCCACCGTCAAAAACAACGCCAGAAAACTATCTTTTAGGCATTCAACAGCTGGTTTCTTCTGCGATAGAAAAAGGCTTAAAACATATTATTTTCACAAGCTCGACCTCTGTTTTGCCGATGGAATCGGGCGTTTTTGATGAAATTGCAGAAATCGATCCAACCTCTCTTTTAGCAAAAGTGGAAAATTGGTTGCTCAATTTGCCGATTCATTGCGATATTGTGCGTTTAGCGGGGCTTGTGGGCAAAAAACGCCACCCTGTTTTTTATTTAGCAGGCAAGCAAAATTTAACGGGGGCAGAGCAGCCTGTGAATTTAGTTCATTTGGAGGATTGCATTGCGGCAATTTCCCTGCTTTTAGCCAAACCAAACGGGCAACGTATTTTCCATTTATGTGCTGAGCAGCACCCTACTCGTAAAGCGTATTATAGTGAAATGGCAAAACGTTTTGGCTTGAGCGATTTGCAATTTTCTGAAGAAAATCGACCGCTTGTAAGGATAGTCAAAGCTGAAAAAATCCGCACAGAATTAGGTTTTGTTTACCGTTATCCAAATCCTTATGATTTTGTGTTGGATATTTAGCAAAATACAGGTTTAATCCCTACATTCAACGTGGTTTATATGTTAGTATATGCGAACTATTATCAACAACTTGTTAGGATTTTATGTTTGATGTTTTATTAGAACCGTTTGCCTACAACTATATGCAAAAAGCGATTTTTGTGAGTATGGGCGTAGGCTTGGTTTGTGCATTTCTCTCCGCCTTTTTGATGTTAAAAGGCTGGTCTTTGATTGGCGATGCCTTATCCCACGCAGTTGTGCCAGGCGTTGCCATTGCTTATGCGTTGAAATTACCTTACGCCGTTGGAGCATTTTTTTCAGGTGTTTTGGCAGCATTATCAATTCTTTGGGTAAAAAGTCTGACGAAAATTAAAGAAGATGCGGTTATCGGCTTTATTTTTACTACCTTTTTCGCCTTAGGTATGTTTATTGTTTCGCTCAATCCCACCTCAGTTGATGTCAATTCCATCGTGATGGGCAATATTTTAGGCATTGCCGATGACGATTTGTGGCAAGTTATGCTGATTATCGCTATTTCGTTACTCGGTTTGATCCTATTTTGGAAAGATCTGTTGCTTGTCTTTTTTGACGAA
This sequence comes from Mannheimia kashgarensis, assembly GCF_041807705.1. Taxonomy (NCBI): domain Bacteria; kingdom Pseudomonadati; phylum Pseudomonadota; class Gammaproteobacteria; order Pasteurellales; family Pasteurellaceae; genus Mannheimia; species Mannheimia kashgarensis. The sequence goes on along the minus strand of NZ_JBGTYY010000027.1, from coordinate 12,133 downwards.
CACCACGCTCTTTCAGTCGGAATTTCTCCGCTACGCTATAAAGTGATTTTCTTTACGCTGTTAAGTGCCTGTGTGGTGGTGGCGTTACAAACCGTTGGGGCAATTTTAGTGATTGCAATGGTGGTAACACCGGGAGCAACGGCGTATTTATTATCAGATCGCTTCTCTAAAGTCGTGATGATTGCAATGCTTATCGGCACACTGACATCTGGGCTAGGAGCGTATTTAAGCTACTTTTTAGATGGGGCAACAGGGGCGGTAATTGTGTGTCTGCAAACCTTGATTTTTCTCGCTGCATTTTGTTTCGCCCCTAAATATGGTTTAGTATCGCAAAAACGCCAATTTGTAAAAGTGAGAGAACGAGAAGGGGAGGAGCAAAATGCTTGATTGGATTTTAGAACCTCTACAGTTTGAGTTTATGCAAACCGCCCTCATCACCGCTATTTTAGTGGCGAGCGTGAGTGCCGTTCTCTCTTGCTATTTGGTGTTAAAAGGTTGGTCGTTAATGGGCGATGCGATTTCACACGCTGTATTGCCGGGAGTGGTTATTTCTTCGCTATTAGGTTTACCCCTTGCGATAGGGGCATTTTCTTCGGGCTTGTTTTGTGCCTTATCGGTTGGTTATCTAAAAGAGAATAGCCGTTTAAAAGAAGATACCATTATGGGGATTGTATTTTCGGGAATGTTCGCTTTTGGTATTCTGCTATTTACCGCATTCAATACGGGCGAGCATTTAACTCATATCTTGTTTGGGAATTTATTGGGAGTAACGAAAAGTGATTTAATTCAAACAGTAGTAGTGAGCCTTTTGACTTTTGTAGTGGTATTGTTTAAACGCAAAGATTTCTTGCTCTATTGTTTTGATATGAATCAAGCCAAAGTGGTTGGTTTGCCTGTGAAATTATTACATTACGGTTTGTTATCGCTGCTTGCTTTAACCATTATTAGTGCAATGCAAGTTGTGGGGGTGATTTTAGTAGTGGCGATGTTGATTACCCCAGGTATTACCGCTTATTTACTCACAAAGCGATTTGATAAAATGCTTGCCATTGCGTTAGCAATTTCAGTCGGTTCATCTGTGTTTGGCACACTATTAAGCTACCATATTGACGCAGCCACAGGCCCAACAATCATTCTTATACAAGCGGTTATTTTTTTCTTAAGTTTTGCATATTCTAAAATTCGCTAACCCAAATAAAATAGGGAGTGCGTTTGCCTCCCTATTTGATTAAACATTATTTTTGATAATGCAATAAACCGCCGAATACTTTTTCTAAGTTTTGATTATTAAAGGTTTCTTCCGTTTTGCCTGAAGCGAGTAATGTTCGATTGATCATTAACACCTGATCGCAAAAACTGGGGACGCTGGCAAGGTTGTGAGTAGAAACCAAAATCAAATGCCCCTCCTCTTTGAGTTGCTTGAGCAATTCCACAATCGCATTTTCGGTTTTTACATCAACGCCTGTAAAAGGCTCATCTAACAAAATGATCTTACTTTCTTGAGCTAAGGCACGGGCGAGAAAAACTCGCTTTTTTTGCCCGCCAGAAAGTTCGCCGATTTGTCGTTCTTTCAGATGTAAAACGCCAACGCGCTCCATTGCTTGTTCTGCTTTTTGCTTGTCAATTTCACGAGGAATACGCAAGAAATTCATATAGCCGTATCGCCCCATCATCACCACATCATAAACAGATACTGGGAATTGCCAGTCCACCTCTTCACTTTGTGGTACATAAGAGACTAAATTTTGCTTTAAGGCTTTAGAAATGGGTAGTTGGCTGAGTTTAACCGAGCCGGTAAGTGGTTTTACCAGCCCCATTAAACTCTTAAAAAGAGTAGATTTACCGCCTCCATTTACCCCGATTAATGCACAGATTGTGCCATTTTCAAGATGAAATGAAACATCGTGCAAGGCTATATGCCCGTTGTTGTAACGGACAGATAAATTTTCGACAGAAATGGAGGTTGAATGTGTTGTCATTTTAACTCTGGTTATTTTTTACTACGCTCGAAACCTTCAACAATGGTGCTGATGGTTACGTTGAGCAAATCTAAATAAGTTGGCACAGGTCCATCTTTTTCTGACAGTGAATCTACATAAATCACACCGCCATATAACGCCCCCGTTTCTTTAGCCACTTGTTTAGCAGGTTTGTCTGAAACGGTACTTTCGCTAAAGACAACAGGGATTTTATTCGCTTTCACGCCATCAATCACTTTTTTCACTTGTTTTGGAGAACCTTGCTCTTCGGCATTAATTGCCCATAAATAAAGCTCTTTTAAGTTGTAGTCTTTGGCAAGATAGCTAAATGCCCCCTCACTGGTAACTAACCAACGTTGTTGTTCGGGAATGAACGCTAAACGCTGACGAAGTGGTTTGGCAATACCTTTTACTTTTTCAGCATAGGCTTTGGCATTTGCATTGTAGGTTTCGGCATTTTTAGGGTCATATTTTACTAAAGCTGCACGAATGTTTTCAATGTAAATTAATGCATTGTCGGTGGACATCCAAGCGTGTGGATTTGGCAGATTTTTATATTCGCCTTCGGTAATTGGCATTGGCGTAATACCTTCGGTTACAACAACAGCAGGTTTACCTTTTACATTTTCAAAGAAACGCTCAAACCAACGCTCTAGGTTCATACCGTTCCACAATACTAAATCCGCTTTTTGGGCTTTCACAATATCTTTTGGCGTAGGTTGATAATCGTGAATTTCCGCACCGGGTTTAGTGATTGATTCAACAACCGCTTTATCACCCGCCACATTTTGTGCAATATCCTGAATAACGGTAAAGGTGGTTACAACTTTAAACGGTTCAGCCATCGCCATTGCAGAGCCTAAACCAAAGGTTAATACTAATGCTTTTTTAATTGTTGATAGTTTCATTTTCAGCCTCCTTGATATTATTGAGAATGAGAATTATCGAAGGCTATTCTATAGATCATTAAGATTAATGTAAATAGTCTTATATTTTGTAAGGAAATTATTTGTCCAAAAAACACTAGCCTTGCAACAAAAGAACCAGTAAAATTGCACGCTTTAAAAATACCGCAAAACAAGGGCAAACTCGCCCCAATCTTTTGCCACAAACCGTGTAATAACGAGGCTTTCTAATTTATGTCAGAACTGATTACCAATGCAGGCTGTGGGTCTGCTGAACAACCAAAAGAAAAAATCAATTTATTAAACCTCAATCGTCAAGAAATGCGTGAGCTGTTTGCAGAAATGGGCGAAAAGCCGTTTCGTGCTGATCAGCTAATGAAATGGATTTACCATTTCGGCGAAGATAATTTCGACAATATGAGCAATATCAACAAAGTATTGCGTGAAAAATTAAAACGTATTGCTGAAATTAAAGCCCCAGAAGTGGCGGTAGAACAACGCTCAGCAGATGGCACTATTAAATGGGCAATGCAAGTAGGCGATCAACAAATTGAAACGGTTTATATCCCTGAAGATGACCGTGCGACCCTTTGTGTGTCCTCGCAAGTGGGCTGCGCATTGGCTTGTACTTTCTGCTCAACCGCACAACAGGGTTTTAACCGTAACTTAACTGTGTCTGAAATTATCGGGCAGGTGTGGCGAGCTTCTAAAATTATCGGCAACTTTGGCGTAACAGGCGTTCGCCCGATTACCAATGTGGTAATGATGGGAATGGGTGAGCCATTGCTCAATATGAATAATGTGATTCCCGCAATGGAAATTATGTTAGATGATTTTGCCTACGGTTTATCAAAACGCCGTGTAACCCTTTCAACTTCAGGGGTTGTGCCTGCATTAGATAAAATGCGTGAGCAAATTGATGTGGCGTTAGCAATTTCTCTCCACGCACCAAATGATGAATTGCGTGATGTATTAGTGCCAATCAATAAAAAATATAACATTAAGATGTTAATGGAATCGGTGAATAAATACCTTGAGGTGTCAAACGCAAATCACGGTAAAGTAACCATTGAATATGTAATGCTAGATCACGTTAATGACAGCACAGACCACGCCCATCAGCTTGCGGAAGTACTGAAAAATACGCCGTGTAAAGTTAATTTAATTCCTTGGAACCCATTCCCGGAAGCTCCTTATGGTAAGAGTTCAAATTCTCGTGTGGATCGCTTCCAAAAAGTATTAATGGAATATGGGTTTACTGTAACCGTGCGTAAAACACGAGGCGATGATATTGATGCAGCGTGCGGACAGCTTGCCGGCGATGTAATTGACCGAACTAAACGTACCCTTGAAAAACGTAAGTTCGGGCAAGGGATCGACGTAAAAACCCATTAATTTGTATGAAATGAAAGGCAGGTATTCCTGCCTTTTGTTTATCAGAAATCTAGCTGCTCCTCATTTAACCCGAGTGCATTTGCAATTTTGATGCGTGTTGTTTTTCGCAAGGTTTTTGCATTTTCGTGCTGGCTATAAGCTGATTGTGAAATGCCTAACCGTTTAGCTACCTCTTCTTGAGTTAATCCCAAATATTCTCGCCAAGCTCGTAGGGCTGAATAATCATTATCTAATGCAATTCCTGCCACTTCAGAGGGAATTCCTGTTTCTACGGCAGTTTTGATATTTGCTTTCTGTTTTAGCCATTCAAGAGTGGCAATAGGGAGAACCGCAAAAGTAAGATTACCTTCAGTGTCTTTTAAATATTGAATATCAGTAAGTTCTTTCATCGCGTTTTTTAACCTCTTCAATAGATACAATGTTCATCGTTTCGCCTTCAATATTAAAAAAGATACGATAATTTCCCACCCGAAAACGATATTCATATTTGTGATTTACTAATGTTTTGATATTCGCACAGTAAGGAAAGTGAGCTAAATCATCGCATTTTCGGCGAATTTCTGCACCAGTTGGGATTTTTCGTAATTGCTTTAAGGCTTTACGTTGGAATACCACTATTTTCATTTTTGCCTCTATTTTATAAGTTTTATAAGTTTTTTTCAATGAATTTACTTATATGCTAAATAGAGTGTATAAAACGAAAAGAACAAGCAACCCTCAATTCCTATTTTTGCGATCTGCGTCGAAAAAATCACATTAAAATTTCTCTCTTTGCGTAAAAATCGCTAGTCTTAGCTTCTGTAGAACAGTAAAATTAACCCCTTTGTTGTAGGAGAGCACTATGTTTGCAAAATTTTTCTTAAAAATGACCGCTTGTATTACGCTGTTTTTATTAGCAGCTTGTTCTTCTCCCCCCTCTTCCTCCGAAGTCGAATTTAACCGCTCGGAAGCGGTAAAAGCCCGCATTAATCTAGCGTTGGCTTATTTGGAGCAAAATGATTTCCCAAAGGCGAAGCAGAATATCGACAAAGCCCTTGCTCACGATGAAAAAGATTACCTCCCTTACTCGGTATTAGCCTACTATTATCAACAAACTGGCGATATTGAAAACGCTGAGAAATCCTATCAAACCGCCTTAAATTTAAGTAAAAATCGCCCTGATGTATTGAATAATTACGGCACTTTTTTATGCAAACAAGGTCAATTTCAGCAGGCTTATCAACAATTTGAAAAGGCAGTCGAAAGCGAAATGCCTTACTATCATCAAGCGGATAGCTTAGAAAACATTATTTTATGTGCGAAAAAAGAGCCAAATCCAGCTAAAATCACGGAAACTTTAACAAAGCTCGAAAAATTGGATAAACCTCGAGCCACTTTATTGAAGGAAAGTAAATGACCCAAGCAACCAATGAGCTAAACATTCAAATTAGTCATATTATTGCCAGCGAACTGAACGTTGGCTCTCACCAAATTCTTGCTGCTATCGGCTTATTAGATGAAGGAAATACCATTCCTTTTATTGCTCGTTATCGTAAAGAGGTAACAGGTGGATTAGATGATACCCAGCTTCGCCATTTTGAAACTCGTTTAATCTATTTGCGTGAAATGGACGACCGCCGCCAAACTATTCTGAAATCCATTGAAGAGCAAGGCAAATTAACCGATGAGCTGAAAGCAAAAATTCTAAGCTGCGAAAGTAAAACTGAGTTAGAAGATCTTTACTTACCTTATAAACCAAAACGCAGAACGCGTGGTCAAATTGCGATTGAAGCAGGCTTAGAACCTTTGGCGGAAACGCTTTGGAATGATCCGAAACAAGATCCTGAAACCTTAGCAGCAAACTTTGTAGATAGTGAAAAAGGTGTGGCTGATACTAAGGTAGCCCTAGATGGTGCAAGATATATCTTAATGGAGCGTTTTGCGGAAGATGCCGAGCTACTTGCAAAACTTCGCCAATATTTGACCGCTTACGCCACACTTGAATCGAAAGTCATCGAAGGCAAAGAGGAAGAAGGCGAGAAATTCCGTGATTATTTTGCTCACAGCGAGCCGTTTAAAACTGTACCTTCTCACCGTGCATTAGCAATGTTTCGTGGGCGGAATGAGGGCGTGTTATCCCTTGCATTAAATGCCGATCCTGATGCTGAAGAAGGATCAAAAAATAGCCATTGTGAAACTATTATCCGCGAGCATTTAGGTGTGATTTTCAACAATCAACCGGCAGATAAATGGCGTGAACAAGTGATTGCGTGGACGTGGAAAATCAAAGCTGCCCTTCACTTAGAAACTGAATTGATGGGCACACTGCGTGAAAAAGCTGAAGAAGAGGCGATTGATGTGTTTGCTCGCAATCTTTCTGCTCTCTTGATGGCAGCACCTGCTGGGGCAAGAAACACAATGGGCTTAGACCCGGGCTTGCGTACAGGGGTAAAAGTGGCGGTTGTGGATAACACAGGGAAATTGTTAGATACAGCGACAATTTATCCACATACAGGTAGACAAGCAGAAGCACAGCTGGCTATTTTTACCTTGGTTAAAAAGCACAATGTGGAGCTGATTGCGATCGGTAACGGCACGGCTTCGCGTGAAACAGAGCGTTTTGCCAAAGAAGTGATTAAGGAAATTAAAGAAAACCGCCCACAAACCGTTGTGGTCAGTGAAGCTGGGGCATCTGTTTATTCAGCTTCTGAGTTTGCGGCAAATGAGTTCCCGAATTTAGATGTTTCTCTGCGTGGGGCGGTGTCGATTGCCCGCCGTTTACAAGACCCATTAGCAGAGCTAGTGAAGATTGAGCCGAAAGCGATTGGCGTGGGGCAGTATCAGCACGATGTAAACCAATCTCAGCTTGCTCGCAAACTTGATGCGGTAGTAGAAGATTGTGTAAATGCCGTAGGGGTAGATTTAAATACCGCTTCTGCTCCGTTACTTGCTCGTGTTGCAGGTATGACGAAAACACTCGCCCAGAACATTGTGGCATTCCGTGATGAAAACGGGCGTTTTAATAGCCGTTCTGATCTGAAAAAAGTACCTCGTTTAGGGCCTAAAGCCTTTGAACAATGTGCTGGTTTTATGCGAATTATTGGCGGAAAAAATGCCTTAGATGCCTCAAGCGTTCACCCTGAAGCCTACCCGATTGTGGAAAAAATCTTGCAAGCTACCACTTCAACTTTGGCGGAATTAATGGGTAACAGCACCAAAATTCACTCGCTAAATGCCAAAGATTTTGTGGACGAGCAGTTTGGTTTACCAACCGTAAACGATATTTTCAAAGAGTTAGAAAAGCCGGGGCGAGACCCTCGTGGAGAGTTCAAAACCGCCGTGTTTATGGACGGCGTGGAAGAAATTACCGACCTCAAAGCCGGTATGATTTTGGAAGGTACAGTGACTAATGTGGCAAACTTTGGGGCTTTTGTCGATATTGGTGTACACCAAGACGGCTTGGTGCATATTTCAATGCTTTCAAATTCTTTTGTGGAAGATCCGCATTCTGTGGTAAAAGCAGGCGATGTGGTAAAAGTGAAAGTGCTTGAAGTGGACGCTGCCCGTAAACGTATTGCCTTAACAATGCGTTTAGATGACAAACCGACTGATAAAAAAGAGCCAACAAGCGGTCGAAATTCCGCAGAAATTCGCAAAAATCCGCAAAAAAATGACCGCTTGCGAAATGATAACCACAATGCATTCGGTAATAATGCTTTTGCAGATGCGTTGAAAGGGTGGAAGAAATAAATTGGTAGGGGCGAAAATTTTTCGCCCCTATATTTATAGCCTGTTACTATTTTAAAATCATTACCCACCAAATTTCCGATTCATATAATCAAACGCCGTTGTCGGTAAAATTCGCCGTAGCCACCAAAACAATTTGGTAGGAAAGGTGACTTGATAGCGTGCTTTGGGCTTTTTATCATTTAAGGCTTTTAAGCACGCTTTCGCACAAGCTGAGGCAGGTAAAGTAAAGGGATTAGCATTGCCTTTAGTGGTTAAGCGTTGGTATTGCGTTTTATTTAGCTCTTTATGATAGGAATTTTCCAAATCAATATATTGCTCTAATTTTGCCACAGAGTTTGGGCGAAAATTACTTTGAATAGGACCGGGTTCAATCAATGAAACATAAATATTTGAGCCGTGTAGCTCGCAACGTAAAGTATCCGCCATTCCTTCCAGCGCAAATTTAGTGGCATTATAAGCTCCTCGATAGTGCATTGCGGCAAAGCCTAAAATGCTACTGTTAATCAAAATTCTACCGTGATTTTGCGTTCGGAAAATCTTCATTGCGTGATGAATGACTTCCCAAGCTCCAAACACATTGGTTTCAAAAATTTCTTGCAAAGCAGCTTTGGGCACATCTTCCACACAGCCGGGCTGCCCGTAGCCAGCATTGCAAAAAATGGCATCTAATTGACCGCTTGTTTGAATATATTCAAAGGCATTTTGGATATGCTCTGAATTGGTTACATCAAGCAACAGACATTCAAAGCCTTCTGATTCCAACCGTTCAACATCTTGCTCTTTTCGGCAGCTCGCTATCACTCGCCAGCCAGCCTCTTTGAGATGATGTGCAGTCGCATATCCAATGCCAGAAGAGCAACCTGTGATTAAAATTGTACTCATTTTATCTAATATAACTTACAAAACCGTCTAAACTCTCACTTTCTGGGACAAGAGCAATTTTCCCTTCGTCCTCAGGTGAGCCAATCATAATTAAGGCGATCACTTGATCTTGCTCTTTGCAACCAAAAGCGGAACGTAGTGCCGAGCCGTTTACCCATTTATTCGTAATCCAAACTGTATCAAAGCCGAGCGAGTTTGCGGCGAGTTGAATAGCATAGCCGCTACAACCAGCGGTTATCATCTGTTCCCAAGCAGGTACTTTAGCAATACTATGATCTAACTTCGCAATTACCCCAATGATCGTTGGGGCTTGATTAGCTAATTTCTCCGCCTTTTTTAAACGCTCTTCGCCCATCTCAAATTCTTCAACCGCAGCTTTAAAAAGCTCGCAGAGTTGCGGCATTCCGCTTTTTTCAATCACAACAAAATGATAAGGCTTTAAATGCCCGTGATCAGGCACGCGTAAGCCTGCTTTTAAAATTTGCTCAAGTTGCTCTGGGGTTGGGGCTTTATCGCCAAATTTTTTGTTAGAACGGCGATGATGTAATAAATCTAATATTTGCATAAAGATAACCTTTGAAAAATTTTTGCCAAAGAATAGCATATTTTCTTCATTCCGTGATTGCTTTATACTGTGCCAACTGTTTTATTTTTTAGGAATTTCAGATGTTAAATATGCTAAAAGCGATTTATAAAATGTTTCGCTGTATTAGAGAGTGTGTGATTAACCTCTTTTTTATCTTATTTATTCTACTCTTAGTGCCTGTGGTTGGGTTTATTGCCTCTTCACAAAGCTCGCAAAAACCTGCTTTCACACAGGGGGCGTTACGCTTAAATTTAGATGGTTATTTAGCGGATAATCGTGAAGAATTTGCTGATTTCTACCGCTTGATCCAATCAGAATTAGGTAGCTCTGAACCCTTTAAAATTTCAACCTTTGATGTGGTGCAAGCGATTAGTAAAGCGAAAAATGATCCACAAATTACAGGGCTAGTGCTGGATTTACACCATTTGCAAAATGCGGATTTCTCTTCTTTAGACTTGGTGGGTAATGAAATCAACAACTTCAAAGAATCAGGCAAGCCCGTTATTGCCATTGGCGAGCAATATTCGCAAAAGCAATATTATCTTGCCTCATTTGCTGATGAAATTTATTTGAACAAAGTAGGCTCTGTAGAGCTTCAAGGCTTAAGCTATTCGAACACCTATTTCAAAACGTTGTTAGACAAAATTGAAGCTGAGCCACATATTTTCCGTGTAGGGACTTACAAATCAGCGGTTGAGCCTTTTATGCGTGATGATATGTCTGAAGAGGCGAAACAAAATGCACGAAGCTGGCTCAATGGAACTTGGCAGCAAACGGTAGAAACGATAGCTCAAAATCGCAAAATCTCTCCAACAGACATTAATTTATCTGCTGAAACCTATATTGAAAAGTATAAGGCAGCAAAAGGTGATGATGCTCAGTTCGCCTTAAATCAAAAGTGGGTAACTAATCTCGCTTCTAACCAAGAAATTAGATCAAAATTGATTGAACAATTTGGTGGAAATAGCGAAGGAGAGTATAACCACATTGAATTTTCCGACTACGAACTTGAACTGAATGATCGTTTTGCTGACATTAATGCTCCTAAAATTGCAGTTGTGAATGTAGAAGGAGCAATTATGACAGGCGAGAGTGATGAAACAGGCGTAGGCAGTGATACGGTGGTGAAATTACTGCAAGAAGCAAGAGCCGATAAAAATGTAGAAGGCTTGATTTTACGCATTAATAGCCCGGGCGGTAGTGCGGTGGCATCGGAGCTTATTCGCCAAGAAGTAGAAGAATTTCAAAAAGAAGGTAAGCCCGTTGTGGCTTCAATGGGTGGAATGGCGGCATCGGGCGGTTATTGGATTGCAGCAACTAGCGATAAAATCATCGCTAGCCCAAACACGGTTACAGGTTCAATCGGTATTTTTGGTTTAGCAGTAACTTTTGAAAAAACAGCGAAAAACTTAGGGATAAGTGAAGATGGTATTGCTACTTCTGCTTTAGCTGAACCAATCGGCTTAAAAAGCCTACCAAAAGAACAAGGAGAAGTACTACAAATTGGCATTGAAAATGGCTATGACCGCTTTTTAGCGCTGGTTTCACAAGGCAGAAAAATGTCAAAAGAGGCGGTAGATAAAGTGGCACAAGGGCAAGTTTGGTTAGGCTCTGATGCACTAAAACACGGTTTAGTTGATGAATTAGGTAATTTTAATGTGGCGTTTGCCTCCTTATCTGATTTAATCAACCAAAAACGTGAAGCAGAGAGCAAAGCGAAAGTTGAGCAATTCGGTTTTCAATGGTTTGCAGAGCAAGACGACAGTTTGTTCGGCACGCTCGCCCGAGATTTTAAAACCCAGCTACAAGTTAATCTGACTAACTGGCTTGATTTACCTGTGCTGAAGCAATCACAGCAACAAATGGAAATGCTTTCACGTTTCAACGATCCAAAACAGATGTATCTCTATTGTTTAAATTGTGGTTCTGTAAATTAATGTTGTTTGTAGGGTGAGTCCTGTGCCCGCCTGAGAATATATGCGGACGGGCACTGGACCCGCCCCTTGTATATCTCAAATGAGTTAAACTAAGCAACACAACCCGTTATCGGCATCTCGTCTCGTCCCTTGAAAGCACTTCGTTGTGTAGCTTAGAGAGCCGATAACTTTCATCACAAAAACCGAACAGTTGCACGAACACAACCCGAATACAAGGCAGGTTACGATGAATGAACTTAATTTCTGTGGCATTGATGTTGCCAAACGTAGTTTTGTTGTCGGTATCAGAAGTCGAAAACAGACCAAAACTTTTACCAACAACCCCAAAGGTATCCAACAAGCGGTGGAATACCTGAAAAATTGTGCAAATCTAAGCCTAGTTGTCTTAGAAAGCACAGGCGACTTGGAGATCCCACTCGCCAAAGCACTTCATCGTGCGGATTTTCGGGTGGTGATTGCTAATCCACGCCAAACACATCAGTTTGCAATGGCTAAATCATTGGCGAAAACCGATGCAAAAGATGCAAAAATGCTGGCATCTTACGCCAAAATGCTGGTTTTGGACGATGAGGTTGAAAAACAACTTTATCTTCCACCAACACCTGAAATGGAGCAATTAGAAGCATTGGTTTTACGCCGTACCCAACTGGTTGAAATGCGGGTGGCGGAGAAAAACCGCCTTCACCTAGTCCACGACAGCCAGCGGGAAAGTGTCCAACA
>NZ_JBGTYY010000026.1:0-30757 GCF_041807705.1 Mannheimia kashgarensis | reverse complement strand
TGAATGGTGACTTAATCGCTAATGGCACTATTCTTGGTCGTCATCTTAAGGCAAATGAGATGATTACCTCTCCAATCATTAACGGCGGTCAAATTGTGGGTAATGCTATCACGGGCAGTACAATTACAGGGGCAACAATTGAAGGGGGAATAATTAAAGGAGCAAGAATTGAGGGATTAACAGGTAAATTTACTGGAGAACTTGAAATCAACCAATTGATCGGAGGTAATATCTATGAGGCTAAAACTTGGACATCAAAAGCAACAGGGAAAAGTAAAACATATTCAGAAAGGAAAAACAGTTTTGCATTAAGTGATACATATTATGAGTATGTATGTCAATTTGTACTACCTGCTACAAAAGCGACAAGAACATTGTATGTTGTCCACACTCCAACAGGAGAGAGTAAAAGCGAAACTTTTTATGGTAGTGGTAGTAATCGGACACCGACAACAATTACATTACCGTCTGTAATTGATATTAGCAATACTATTTCGCCTAATGTATCTAACCCATTTAATGATTCTGGGGCAATACTCATTGCTAATACTCAATATGTAGTAACGTGTCGTGCGTGGTGTGCAGGGCGTGGGAGAAGTGCTAAAGTGAATTTTCGAGCAATTATATCATCTACAAATGGTTCATCTTATCAATTATAGGAGTCAAATATGAAAAAAATTATACTACTTACAACAATTATGGTTTCAGCTTGTACAACTCAATATAAGCAAGACTATACAACAAAGCCAACCTTTTGTTATCAACTAGCCCCTCAAGAGCAATTACCGGGTAAAAACTGTATTGGCTCAGGAGGGCATTCGAATTAAGAAAGTAATTAGAACCGAATCACACGCTCATCGCCTCAGGGTAGTATTTGGGTGTGGTCGTTGTTTTCACCTCCCCAAAAATTCTCCGCTTGTAGCAATACAAGCGGTCTTTTTTTATCAACAATCTGCAAAAGGACAATCTTATGACTAAATTTATCGAAAAAGTAATCGAAGATCAAAATACAGGAGCGGACGTAAAATACCACGAAATCACGGCATACAGTGTTGATTTTAAGTATAATTTTGCAACCGTAACAATAGATAGCTACATATCGAAAAAAACAAAGGAGAGTGGGAAAGCCGCAGTAGGTGCACCTACCATATTGCACATTAATAATGTCCCGCCTACGCAAGAGTGCATCATTGATTGGCTGTGTAATCAACTCATCCAAGCTGTACCAGATGATTTCCAACCACAAAATTATGATGGTTATGTAAATCCATATATGTTTTCTGGGGGCAAGGTGAAAGATAAGGATGTGTAGGTATATTGCTCTTGCACAAAAAACTAAGAAAATATAGTACTTGCTTTATTTCGCAGTTTTTGTGGTTATATTTCACAATTATTGGGCCTGCTACAGTGGGGCTAGTAGACCGAACCCTAAATTGGAATATATTCCATAGATAGTTTCGGAAAAATCAAATAAACTGATTAAATAACACGTTGATTTCATTGATAAATTTTGAGTGTCTTTTAATTAGTTCACTTAGACTTCAAGCGTGCATAATCGCTCGTTAGTGAATTAAAGAAAAGGATTAAGTTTTTGAAACTTAATCCTTTTTTGCATTTCTAATATAGTACAAGCGGTTAAATTTTTGCAAAATTTTGCGAATCTGCTATACTGCTCCCTGAGTTGGTTAGGCAATCGCTGGTTTATTGAAGCCTCTAAATTCGTGAAAACGAGAGCTGGGGGACAAGTAAACGAGAGGAAAGTCCGAGCTACACAGGGCAGAGTGCCGGATAACGTCCGGGGGGCGTGAGCCTACGACCAGTGCAACAGAGAGCAGACCGCCTGTTTCGGCAGGTAAGGGTGAAAGGGTGCGGTAAGAGCGCACCGTGTGGGTGGTAACATTCCACAGCAGGGTAAACTCCACTCGTAGCAAGACCAAATAGGAACTCAATCGGTGGCCCGCCGAGAGTTCGGGTAGGTTGCTTGAGCGTATGTGTAAATATACGCCTAGAGGAATGATTGTCCACGACAGAACTCGGCTTATCGACCAACTCACTGAATTTCTGAAAGCGAACAGGGGCAACTTGTTCGCTTTTTTTATTTTTTGTAGTGAATGAATATGAAATTATTAAAATCTTTTATTATTGCGTTATCGATGCTATATGCTAGTAATGTCTTTTCTCACCCACATTCCTTTGTCGATTTAAAAAACAAGGTTATTGTGGACGGCACAATGTTAAAGTCATTTCAAATGGAATGGATGCTTGATGAAATCGCCTCTTCTGAATTGATTTATGAGATGAATAATAGTGCCGATAAAGAGAAAACCCGCAAAGATATTACCGCAGAAATGGTGCAATCTGCTCTGCAAAATCATTATTTTAGTGTGTTGTATGATAGTAAAAACCGGCCGATAAAATTTACCACACAACCCACAGAAACACGCTTTGAAATCAAAAATAATCGTGTGGTGTTTTATATCACTTTCCATTTAAGTCAGCCTTATGATTTAAAACAAAATAAGGTGAGATTATCGACTTATGAACCAAGTTACTATATTGCGATGGAATACAATCGTGCTAATGAGATTAGTATCAGCAATAGCAGCTGTAAAGCGGAATTAATACAGCCACAAGTGGATAATAAATTGCGTTTATATGCTTCCAGTCTAGATAAAACACAATCGCCCGATATGCCTGAAAATGAAGATTATTCATTAGGGGCACAATTTGCACAAAAAGTGGAGATGGTATGCGATTGAGCTTAAAACAATGGGGAATGCTAGCAGTCGGATTTATCGCATTTTTTGCAATTTATCAACTTTATCCGATTTTGCTCTTTAAAGTGATGGAGTGGCAGAAAGTGTTTAATACAGAGCTTTCTGGTTCATTAAACGCATTGAGCGATAATCAAAATAAAGCAGGGCTGACCTTAGTTTTTATCAGCTTTTTATATGGCGTATTCCACGCTGTAGGCCCTGGGCACGGTAAGTTTATTTTAACCAGCTATCTTTCGCTTGAAAAAACAAAACTTAATCAAGCAATGAAAATTACCTTCGCCTCAGCCTTAGTACAAGGTTTGGTGGCGGTTTCGCTCGTTACTGTGATTGTGGTGATTTTTACCCTTTCTCGCCAATATTTTAATTTAACCTTGAAATGGGTAGAGCGTGGTAGTTTCGTTATTATGATTTTACTTGGGCTGTATTGGTGCTACCAGGTATTTAAAGTGATAAAGAAAGTTAGCAAGCCAAAAATTAAATCAATTCGATTTTCACAGCCGTCCGTTTTGCAAAAAATTCCACAAAAACGACCGCTTGTGCAGCATAATCACCACGTTCACGATGAACATTGTGACTGCGGACATAAACATTTACCCACATCAAATGAAATGCAGAAAGCGAAAGATTGGAAAACACAGCTAATGCTGATTTTAAGCATTGGGGCAAGACCTTGTTCAGGGGCGATTTTAGTCTTATTTCTTTCTTATACCTTAGATCTTTATTTTTGGGGCGTGATTTCAGCCTTAGTAATGGCAATCGGCACAGGTGTTACCCTAAGCCTATTCGCTTACTTAGTAATTGTGGCAAGGAATAAGGCGATTACAGTAAGTAGCTGGTATTTCTCCGCACAAATGAATAGAAATGTGGTTCGATTAATCAAATTTGGCTTAGGGATAGTCCTGATTTTATTTGGCGTTACACTATTCCACAGTAGCTTTATTGATACCAGCACAGGTATTTTATTTAGACGTTAATTTGATATAGATTAAAAATTGTTATAGAAATAACCAAAAAAACTGTTCAAGAGAAGAAAATCAGTTAAACTAACTCGTTTTATTTTATAAAGAGGTCTTTATGGATTCTATTATTGTATTCTTCGAAGGTATACTAACCTGGATTGTCAATACTATTGATGCTCCTCTTTGGGATATTACTATTATTTTATTATTAGGTACAGGACTATTTTTTACCATTACTACCGGCTTTGTACAGCTCCGCCTTTTCCCACAAAGTTTACGTGAAATGTGGAGCGGACGTTCTACATCAGGGCAGTCTCTTACCCCATTCCAAGCCTTTACAACAGGGTTAGCCAGCCGTGTTGGGGTCGGTAACATTGGTGGGGTTGCAACAGCGATTGCACTTGGTGGACCGGGTGCTGTTTTTTGGATGTGGGTAACGGCATTAATGGGTATGAGTTCTGCGTTTGCGGAATCTTCCTTAGCGCAATTATATAAAACAAAAGATCCGAACGGTATGTTTCGCGGTGGTCCTGCTTATTATATCACTCGTGGCTTAAAACTCCCTTCATTAGCCATTGCGTTTGCGATAACTTTAATCTTTACTTTTGGATTTGCATTCAATGCTGTGCAATCAAATTCTATTGTAGAAGCAACTAAAAATGCGTGGGATTGGAATCCGGTTTATGTTGGTAGTACTTTAGTAATTATTACCGGTCTTATTATCTCTGGTGGGGTAAAACGTATTGGCGTGTTTTCATCTCAAGTTGTGCCTACGATGGCATTATTCTATCTCATTATTGCCGTAATTATTTTAGGTATGAATATTGAGCGTGTGCCATATATTATCGGTTTGATTATTGAGAGTGCTTTTGACTTCTCAGCAGCTGCTGGCGGTATGTTTGGTGCATTAGTGTCAAAAACGATGTTAATGGGGATTAAACGTGGTTTATTCTCAAACGAAGCGGGTATGGGTTCTGCACCAAACTCGGCTGCAACCTCAGATGCTAAACACCCGGCAAGTCAAGGATTAATCCAAATGTTAGGTGTATTTGTAGATACACTGGTGGTTTGTACTTGCACAGCAATTATTATTTTAATGTCAGATAATTATGGTGGTGAAAACTTAAGAGGTATTTCACTAACTCAAACAGCATTGCAATTCCACTTAGGCGAGTTTGGCTTACATTTCTTAGCTTTTGTTATTTTACTGTTTTGCTTTACCTCTATTATCGGTAACTATGCGTATGCAGAAACTAACATTCGCTATATCAAAAATAAAGCGTGGTTTGTATGGAGTTTCCGTGCCGTGGTATTGTTCTTTGTTTACTTTGGCGCAGTGCGTGATGGCGGTATTGTATGGGCATTTGCGGATACGGTAATGGCATCAATGGCGGTTATTAACCTTGTGGCAATTTTAATTCTTGCTCCAATTGTTTGGATTATTATGAAAGACTATATCCGCCAACTTAAGCAAGGCAAAGAACCCGTATTTAGAATTGAAGAACACCAAGATTTAATTCACAAAGGTGTTGATCCTTTAATTTGGAAATCGAAAGAGTAATTTAAATATAAAAAAACAAGCGGTCTAATTTGCAAAAAAATTTACAAATTAGACCGCTTGAATATTTAGCTTAGCCTAAAATTTTGCGTAGGGCTGAGCCAATTTCAGCAAGGCTTCTTACGGTGGTTACGCCAGCATCTTCAAGAGCTTTGAATTTCTCATCTGCTGTGCCTTTACCACCGCTGATAATTGCGCCAGCATGCCCCATTCGTTTACCTTTTGGAGCGGTTACACCTGCAATGTAGCTTACAACAGGCTTGGTTACATTCTCTTTGATAAAGGCTGCTGCTTCTTCTTCTGCTGAACCCCCGATTTCACCAATCATCACAATGGCTTCGGTTTCGGGATCTTCTTGGAATAGTTTTAGAATATCGATGAAGTTTGAGCCCGGAATTGGGTCGCCGCCAATACCTACACAAGTTGATTGCCCAAAGCCTTCATCAGTAGTTTGTTTAACCGCTTCATAAGTTAATGTGCCAGAACGAGAAACAATACCAATGTTGCCTTTTTTGTGAATATTACCCGGCATAATACCAATTTTACATTCTTCAGGGGTAATCACACCTGGGCAGTTCGGGCCGATCATTCTCACGCCTGTTTGGTTTAAACGTTGTTTAACTTGAAGCATATCCAGCGTTGGAATGCCTTCGGTAATACAAACAACTAATTGAATGCCTGCATCAATGGCTTCTAAAATGGCATCCTTACAACCCGGGGCGGGAACATAGATCACGGTTGCCGTTGCACCCGTTGCTTCCACAGCTTCACGAACTGTGTTAAATACAGGTAAACCTAAATGGGTTTTTCCACCTTTATTTGGCGAAACACCGCCCACTAATTGCGTGCCGTAGGCGAGAGCTTGTTCGCTGTGGAATGTACCTTGTCCGCCAGTAAAACCTTGGCAAATTACTTTTGTGTTTTTATCAATTAAAATCGACATTTTTCCTCCTAATTTGCAGATTTTACCGCTAATTCAGCCGCTTCTTTTAGTGATGAAGCCGCTAAAATACTCAGCCCACTATTGGCTAAAATTTCGCGACCTTGTGCCGCATTTGTGCCTTCTAAACGCACGATAACAGGCACGTTTACTCCTACTTCGTTTACCGCTGCAATAACACCATCAGCAATTAAATCACAACGTACGATCCCCCCAAAAATATTGACTAGCACCGCTTTTACATTTGGGTCTGATAAAATCAATTTGAATGCAGCTGCTACACGCTCTTTGGTTGCACCGCCACCCACGTCTAGGAAGTTAGCAGGTTTACCGCCGTAGAGTTTTACAATATCCATTGTCCCCATTGCAAGCCCTGCTCCGTTTACCATACAGCCAATGTTACCGTCTAACGCAACGTAGTTTAGGCTCCATTTTTCTGCTTCCGCTTCACGTTCGTCATCTTGTGAGAGATCTTGTAATTCTTTAAGATCTGGCTGACGGTAGAGAGCATTACTATCAATAGACATTTTCGCATCTAAGCAGAGCAGTTTACCTTCTTTGGTAACAACAAGGGGATTGACTTCCAATAAGGCTAAATCTTTTTCTACAAATAACTTCGCCAGTTTTACAAAAATATCTGCAAACTGTTTAACTTCATCGCCTTTTAAACCTAATTTGAAGGCAAGTTCACGACCTTGATAGCCTTGACCGCCCGTAAGGGGATCAATGGTTGCTTTATGGATTAGCTCAGGTGTTTTTTCAGCGACTTCTTCAATGTTCATACCACCTGCACTTGAAGCCATAAACACCACCTTTTGTGCAGAGCGATCTAACACCGCACCTAAGTATAATTCACGGTCGATATTGCAGGTTTCTTCCACATAAATAGTATTGACTGGCTGCCCGTTAGCATCTGTTTGGAAGGTTACTAAGCGTTTACCTAACCATTGTTCAGCGAAAGATTTCGCTTCATCAGCATTGCTAACTAATTTCACACCGCCAGCTTTGCCTCGACCACCAGCGTGAACTTGGCATTTCACCGCCCATTTTTCGCCTTTGAGCTGTGAGATTGCCTCTGCGGTTTCATTGGCAGAAAAGCAAGCAATACCTTCGCTCACAGGTAGCCCATATTGTTTGAATATTTGTTTGGCTTGATATTCGTGTAGATTCATAGAGTTTCCTCGTTATGGTTATGTTACTTTTCTTTGCTTGTGCAAGACAACGTTTACGTTGAATGTTGCCAAAGGCAACAGCCCGAAGGGCGAGCATAGCGAGTAAAAGTAACCAAAAGAAAGCACACCCTACTTCGTTGCTGTTCCTCACTTTATTAAAATTTTCTTAACGAAAAATAACCCTGATGTTCGCTTCGCTCTCGCTCGGGATTATTTTTCTAAAAATTTTAAGTCGTTCGGGCAACTCAGAAGGGAACCCGATACAGGAACATTAACAAATAGATATACAAGTTTTTATTATAAATAGACCGCTTGTGGTTAAATACAAGCGGTCAAATTTTAGATTAAATTTCCAAAAGCAGACGAGTTGGATCTTCTAATAACTCTTTTACAGCCACTAAGAAACCAACAGACTCTTTGCCGTCAATTAAGCGGTGGTCGTAGCTTAAGGCTAAGTACATCATTGGGCGGATCACCACTTGACCGTCAATCGCAACAGGGCGATCTTTAATAGCGTGCATACCCAAAATTGCACTTTGTGGTGGGTTGATAATTGGGGTGGACATTAATGACCCAAACACACCGCCGTTAGTGATAGTGAAGTTACCGCCTGTTAAGTGTTCAACGGTTAATTTGCCATCACGACCTTTCTCAGCAAGCTCTTTGATCTTCTTCTCAATCTCCGCCATACTCATTTTATCGCAATCACGTAACACTGGCGTTACTAAGCCACGAGGAGTTGAAACGGCAATGCTGACATCAAAGTAGTTGTGGTAAACCACATCATCGCCATCAATAGAGGCATTGATTTCAGGGTAGCGTTTAAGTGCTTCAACTACTGCTTTAATGTAGAACGACATAAAGCCTAAGCGTACGCCGTGTTGTTTTTCAAACTTCTCTCCATAAGTTTTACGCAAATTCATAATCGGCTGCATATCTAACTCGTTGAATGTGGTTAGCATTGCGGTGGTATTTTTCGCTTCAAGTAAACGCTCTGCAATACGTTTGCGAAGTCGTGTCATCGGTACACGTTTTTCACTGCGGCTGTTGAATGCAACGGTGCTTACCGTGTTTTGATTTGTTGCAGCATCTTTTACTTGATTTTGTTGAACGCGTTTTGCGATCTCTTTTTCGATATCTTCACGGGTAATTCTGCCGCCCACGCCACTGCCTTGAATATCTGCTGCTTGTAAATCGTGTTCAGCTAATAAACGGCGGATTGCAGGGCCTTGATCGTCTGCATTTGCGTGGCTGTTTTCAATCGCTGCATGTTTGCGATCTGATGGGGTGGATTCTGTTTTTTGTTCGATTGTCGCAGAGCTAATATCGCCCGCTTGTGCCGTATCCAATTTTCCTAAAACTTGTTTTGAAACTACTGTTGCACCTTCAGCTTGTGTAATTTCAATAAGCACGCCATCGCTTGCAGCAGGCACTTCTAAAACCACTTTGTCGGTTTCAATTTCGACGAGGATTTCATCACGTTTTACGCTGTCGCCCACTTTTTTATGCCAAGTTGCAACGCTTGCATCAGCCACAGATTCAGGAAGGTCTGGAGTTAAAATTTCAATTGCCATTTTATTATCCTTTTCTTTTACTAAGGGCGTATGTATTACACCTTATAATCAAATTTGTAAATTTTTGTTGAAAATAAACCGCTTGTAGGGCGTATTCACTACGCCCAATCTTTTTAAGCAATAGTTAAAGCATCTTCAACAAGTTGTTTTTGTTGTTTTGCATGTAGTGATGGATAGCCTACCGCTGGAGAAGCAGAAGCGGCTCTACCTGCATAAGTTAATTTTGCCCCCTCTGGAATAGAAGCTTCAAAATTATGCTTACTGCAATACCACGCTCCTTGATTTAATGGCTCTTCTTGACACCATACAAAGTCAGTAACGTGAGCATAAGGCTCAAGAATTTGTTTCATCTCCTCAAGAGGGAATGGGTAGAGTTGTTCAATACGAATAATCGCAATGTCTGTTTGGTTATTCTCACGACGTTTTTCAAGTAAATCGTAGTAAACTTTACCCGAACACATCACCACACGTTTTACTTGTTTCGGATCGATATTGTCAATCTCGCCAATCACATTTTGGAATGAGCCGTTAATTAACTCATCTAATGTTGATACTGCAAGCGGATGGCGTAGTAGCGATTTTGGCGTAATGGCAACCAATGGACGGCGCATTTTGCGAATTGCTTGGCGGCGTAACATATGGTAAACCTGTGCTGGTGTTGATGGTACACAAACCTGAATGTTTTGCTGTGCACAAAGTTGTAAATAACGTTCAACACGAGCAGAGGAGTGCTCAGGGCCTTGACCTTCATAACCGTGTGGAAGAAGCATCACTAAACCACACATTCTGCCCCATTTTTGTTCGCCAGAGCTGATGAATTGGTCGATTACAATTTGAGCTCCGTTAGCGAAATCGCCAAATTGAGCTTCCCAAATAGTCAAGGTTTTCGGATCGGTTGTCGCAAAGCCATATTCAAAAGCGAGAACTGCTTCTTCCGAAAGCACGGAATCCCAAACTTGGAAACGACCTTGATTTGCGTGTAATTGTGTTAATGGCACATAGCCTGTACCATCATTTTGGTTATGAATGACTGCGTGGCGGTGGAAGAACGTTCCACGTCCTGCATCTTCACCCGATAAGCGAACGTGTGTACCCTCATCAAGTAAAGTAGCGTACGCCATAGTTTCGGCCATACCCCAGTCGAATAATTTTTTGCCTTCGTACATCTCTTTACGATCAGTGTAGATCTTCTCAACACGAGAGTGTGCTTTTAATGAATCTGGATATTCACAAACCCGTTTCGCAATCGTTAAGAAACGATCTTCCGGGAATTTGCTTTCATAAGGTGCTGTCCAATCGTAGTTAAGATATTGTAACCAATCAACCGCAGCCATATCTAACTCACGCCATTCCGGTACAACACGTTCACCATTGTCTAAGGCATCACGGTAAAGGTTTAGCATTTCGATTTCTTGCTCATTGGTTAATACACCTTCTTCAATTAAGCGGTCAGCATACACTTTACGTGGAGTAGGGTGCTTTTTGATAATGCTATACATCATCGGCTGAGTTGCTAATGGTTCATCAGCCTCGTTATGACCGTGGCGGCGGTAAGAGATTAAATCAATGAAAATATCACGTTTAAATTTAGTGCGATATTCCACTGCCATTCGTGCCGCAAATGCAACTGCTTCCGGGTCATCACCATTAACGTGAATGATCGGTGCCTGGATCATTTTGGCAATATCGGTACAGAATTCAGTTGAACGGGTATCACTTGGGTTAGAAGTTGTAAAACCGATTTGGTTATTGATCACAATACGAATTGTACCGCCTACTTTATAACCACGAGCATTTGCCATATTTAAGGTTTCTTGTACGACACCTTGCCCTGCCACTGCAGAGTCGCCGTGAACTGTTACGGCAAGCACTTTTTCGTGTTCGGTATCACGCATACGCTCTTGTCTTGCACGCACAGAGCCAATAACAACAGGGCTCACAATTTCTAAGTGAGATGGGTTGAATGCAAGAGTTAAATGGACATTTTTGTCATCTACTGCAAAGTTAGAAGAGAAACCTTGATGGTATTTTACATCGCCCGTACGGCTTTCATCAGCGTGTTTACCTGCAAATTCATCAAATAGTTCCGCTGGGCGTTTACCTAATACGTTAACTAACATATTTAAACGACCACGATGAGCCATACCGACTACTACATCAGTCATACCCTGACGAGAAGAGTGGCGAATAATTTCTTTCATCATCGGAATGAACGCATCACTACCTTCTAAAGAGAAGCGTTTTGCTCCCGGAAATTTTGCTCCCAAATAACGTTCTAAGCCATCAGCAGCGGTTAATTCGGTTAATAAATTCAGTTTTTCTTCTTTAGTGAAAAGCGGTTTATTTAATGCACTTTCCATTTTAGCCTGTAGCCAGTTACGTTGTTCAATATCTTGAACGTGCATAAATTCTAAGCCGATAGGTCCTAAATAGGTTTCTTTTAAGGCTTCATTTAGCTCACTGAGCTTCATACTTTCTTTATCGTAAACGTAACGACCAACGGCAAAGGTTTCGTTTAGATCTTCATCGGTAAAGCCGTGATATTTATAATCCAGTTCAGGGACGCTGGAGGTTTTCCAACGATAATAGTTGATAGGGTCAAGTTTTGCTTCCAAATAACCTCTAAAGCGGTGAGCGTTAATCCATTGCAATAGGCGAACTTGCTTCGCTCCTGCTTCAGGATCAATAACGGTTATAGATTGTGGCTGTTGTTCACGGGCTAATTTGCGGAAATAATCACGCACTTTAGAGTGGGGTTGTTCAATATGGGAGGTTTTAGGGAATGAATCAAAAGTGCTTTTCCAGCTTTCATCAACATTTGCCGGATTTTCTAAATACTGTTCATAAATTTCTTCAACATAAGATTGGTTGGAGCCACCGAAAGGTGATGACGCAATCCAATCATCAAAATTTTTATATTGCATAAAGACCTGACCTATTTATGGTGTTAAATCATAAATCCATTATACTTCAAATAAAGTAAATAAAATGTGATGTGAGTCTGATTTTTAAATAATTGTTTGCCTACAAGCGGTTATTTTTAGCAAATTTTAAACAAATCCAATGAGACTTTAATGTTTACACTCACATTCTCCTAAGCAAACATCGCCGTGTAGATTGTGATGATGGTTATGACGATGTGAATAAAACGCCACATTACGGGCAAATTGATCGCCAAAGAAGTGGATAAAACTAGGGTCATTACTCACGACTTCCGGCGTGCCTGCACAGCAGATGTGTTTATTCACACACAAAACCTCATCAGTATTTGCCATTACAATATTTAAATCGTGAGAAACCATTAAAATAGCGCAATTTAACCAAGAACGGACTTGATTTAATAGTTGATAGAGCTCAGTTTGCCCTGTAATATCTACTCCCTGCATAGGCTCATCTAATACTAATAGTTGTGGTTTATTTAAAATTGCACGAGCAAGTAAAACACGTTGGAGTTCGCCTCCTGAGAGTTTTTGCATACTATTTTCAACTAGATGATGGATAGAAAATAGCGATAATGCTTCCTCAATCATTTTGTTATCAATGTTAGGTTTTAACGCAAGGAAGTTTGATACTGTCATTGGAATTGATGGTTCTATATGCATTTTTTGTGGTACATAGCCAATTTTTAACCCTTCTTGATGAACGACTTTCCCCTTAGTTGGCTTAATGAGTTTTAATAGAACCTTAAGCAAGGTTGATTTGCCGCCCCCATTTGGACCAACAATAGTGGTAATAGAGTTTGGGTAAATGGATAAGTTGATCTCTTGCAACGCCTTTTGGTTATTAAAGATCACTTCAATATCTTTTAGTGAGACTAAAGGTTGAGATTGTTTTATCAACGTAAATTGCATTGTGTTTGGGGTTAGGTGATTAATTTTCATTACTACAAAAAATTTAAGGGTATTGAACTAAAATTAACGGATTTTTTATCTTCTGACAATAGAATAAATGAATTTTTTCTTGGTAAAATAGTCTATCAAGAGATTATGTAAATTTCAGTAAATATAAAAGAAAAATAGCGGGATATAATTTGCAGCACGTAATTTTAGCAAGAGATCGTAAACGGCATAAGAAAAAGTTAAAAATAGTTGTCTTCTTATTTGCTGTTGTTAGTTTTATGGCAGGTGCTGCTTTGGTGTTAAAAAAACAGCCTTCCATTAATAATATTTTACAAATTAATAATATAGTGTTCTTAGATAGCCAAGAAGATGAATATATGGAGGACACTTTTATTAATTATATTGCCGATCTTATTATCTGGTCTTCTTCTGTTGCCGAGAGCAATGAAGAGGTGGTTGACGATCAAACAGCAACTTCTTATGATGACGAAGTTGAAGAGCCTTTCATTGACTCAGTAAAAAATGATATTCAGCAAGAGCAATTGCCGTTAGAAGCTGAAAAAGCCTTAGATGATTTACTTGATGTAGCAGACCAAGCATTAAGAATTCAAAACCAATTTAGCTATATTGCTGCTCAAGGCGATAAATTAAAAGATGTATTGGAGCAATCAGGTTTAGAAAATAGTGATGCTCAAAACCTCATTGCTCAGCACCCTTCATTAGCTCATCTTAAAGCAGGGCAACAATTTTATTGGATATTAGATAATGACGGCGAATTAGAATATCTAAACTGGTTAGTTTCCGAAAAAGAAGAACGTGTTTATGAACGCCAAGCCAATGGTAAATTTACCTACCAAAAATTTGAGAAAAAAGGTGAATGGAAACTAGATGTTGTACGAGGGGCTATTCAAAATAGCTTTGCAGCGAGTTTAAAAGCAGTAGGATTATCTGATCGCCAAATCAATCAATTAGCAGTTGGATTACAATCTCAAATTGCAACAAATAAGCTGAAAAAAGGCGATAAATTTGCCATTTTAATTAAGCGTGAATATGTAAATGGAAAAGTAACAGATTTAGGCAATGTAGAGGGTATTCACGTTATTAGCGGTAAAAAAAGTTATTATGCAATTCAAGCAGATAATGGGCGATATTATAGTCGACATGGCGAAACTTTAAGTGGTGGCTTTGCTCGACACCCATTATTATATGCTGCGAGAGTTACATCTTCCTTCAACTCTAAACGTAAACACCCAATTACAGGTCGTATTAGTCCTCACAAAGGTGTGGATTACGGATTGCCAATTGGCACTCCAATCATTGCACCAAGTGATGGAGTAGTAGAACACGTTGCTTACCAGGCCCGTGGAGCAGGGCGTTATATTAAAATCAAACACGGGCATATTACTACAGTCTATATGCACTTAAGCAAAAGTTTGGTGAAGCCCGGACAAAGGGTAAGAAAAGGAGAGCGTATTGCATTATCCGGTAATACCGGTGGTTCAACAGGGCCTCATTTACACTACGAGTTTCACATTAATGACCGCCCGGTGAATCCGATGACGGTAAAATTGCCGGGTTCAAATTCCGGTATGAGTAACAAAGAACGCCAAGCATTCTTAAATAAAGCGAAGAATGTCGAAGCAAAATTAAAAATGTAAGGATTTATGCTAATGAAAAAAAATTTAATTACTTTAAGTTTAGTGAGTTTATCAACTTTTGCCTTTGCATCTGACGCAAAACTGAAAAGCCAGCTTGAAAAAATTGGAGCAACAGAGGTTAAAATTTCTGAATCGCCATTATCTGGTTTTAAAATGGCAACCTCGAATGAAGGTATTGTTTATATTAGTGAAGATGGACGATATATCATTCAAGGCAAAATTTTTGAGCTAAAAAACGGTAAAGTTGTTGATATTACCAATCAAGGGTTATTGGCTGAATTAAATTCTTACCAAAATGAAATGATTGTTTATCCTGCGAAAAATGAAAAGCACGTGGTAACCGTTTTTATGGATATTACCTGCCACTATTGCCATTTATTACATTCAAAAATGAAAGAATATAATGATTTAGGCATTACTATTCGCTATTTAGCTTTCCCTCGTGGCGGTATGAATACTCAAACTGCAAAACAGATGGAAGCGATTTGGACCGCTCAAGATAAAATTAAGGCATTAAATGATGCGGAAGACGGCAAGTTACCAACTCAATTAAAAACACCTGATATTGTCAAAAAACATTACCAACTCGGCGTTAAGTTTGGTGTAACAGGGACACCGAATATGGTTACCTCAGATGGCGAACTCATTGGCGGCTATGTTGAGCCTAAAGAATTGGCAAAAATGTTAAGTGAATAACAGATAAATTAGGTTACAAGCGGTCTTTTCTACGCTCGCTCCTACGGGACCGTTGGCAAAACCAACATTCAAACGTAAGCGTTTGTTGTAAAAAATTTGCAAAAAATGACCGCTTGTTATGGTAAAAGAAGATAGTTGTGGAAAAATTAATTAAAAAACGCCATTTATTAACAACAGAAACCCTATCCCCAAATCCTTTATTAAATCGAATCTACCAAAGTCGAGGCATAAAAACAGCAAAAGAGCTGGAGCATAACCTTCAACATTTACACAGACCACAGCAACTGGCGAATATTGAACAAGCCGTCGATCTATTGATTAACGCTTTTGAAAACCGAAGCCGTATTGTGATTGTCGGTGATTTTGATGCTGATGGAGCAACCAGCACAGCACTTGCCATCATTGCATTAAAACAGTTAGGGTTTGAGCAAGTTGATTATTTAATTCCCGATCGTTTTTCGCAAGGTTATGGCTTGAGTGTTGCAGTAGCGGAAATGGCATTAGCCAAAGGAGCAGATTTAGTTTTAACGGTCGATAATGGTATTTCTTCGCTTGAAGGTGTTGAACTACTGAAGCAACACAATATTCAGGTTCTGATTACCGATCATCATTTACCACCTGACACATTACCCAACGCTGATGCAATGGTAAACCCTAATTTGCCGTTTTGTGCCTTTCCTTCCAAATCATTGGCGGGGGTTGGTGTTATTTTTTATGTGATGATGGCTCTTCGGACTAAAATGCGTGAACAACAATACTTTCAAAACAAAGCAGAACCCAATTTTGCCGAGCTTTTGGATTTAGTCGCATTAGGTACAGTTGCTGATGTTGTGCCGCTTGATCAAAATAATCGAATTTTAGTTCATCAAGGATTGCAGCGAATACGTTCAGGGCATTGCCGTTTGGGGATAAAAGCTTTAGTAGAAGTAAGCAAAAGGGAGCTTTCAACATTACAAGCTGCTGATTTAGGTTTTGCTGTTGCACCAAGATTGAACGCAGCAGGCAGATTGGAGAATATGTCTTTGGGGGTTGAGTTACTTATTTGTGAAAATATGGAACTTGCCCGTCAATTGGCGTTTGAATTAGATTCTCTTAACCAAACCCGAAAAGAATTTGAGCAAGAGATGAAAACAGAAGCCTTAGCCATTTGTGCTAAATTGCCTCTGCTTGCTCAGTCAGAACAAGCTCACGGTATCGTGCTGTATCAAGCTGATTGGCATCAAGGGGTAATCGGTATCTTGGCTTCTCGAATTAAAGATCAATTTAATCGTCCGGTCATTGTGTTTGCACAAGAAAGTGACGAAAGTGAATATTTGAAAGGATCGGCTCGCTCTATTTCGGGCGTGCATATGCGAGATTTGCTTGAATATATTGATATGCAGCATCCTGAATTAATCGAAAGATTTGGTGGGCACGCAATGGCGGCAGGCTTAACTATTCATCAAACACAGTTAGATAGCTTTAAAAAAATTTTCGACCAAGCCATTAATGAAGTATTAGCACCTGAGCAATTACAAGGTATTATTTATACTGACGGCGAGCTTGCTGCAAATGAGTTTACAATTACCAGTGCGGAAATGCTCCGCTCTGCAGGCCCTTGGGGGCAACATTTTCCTGAACCGAGTTTTGAAGGAGAATTTAGCATTCTGCAACAAAAACTACTGGCAGGTAAGCATTTAAAGTTAATGCTACAATCAGAGAGCGGGCAATTATTAGATGCAATTTGGTTTAATGTTGATGTCAGAATGTTTCCGGATTTATCAGTTAAAAAAGCAAAAATGGTCTATAAATTAGATATCAATGAATTTCGAGATAACAAAACTTTACAATTGAAAGTCGAATATATGAATTACATCTAACATTACTTTACATTAATTTAATAGAATTAGTTATGTTGTATTGTAGAATTGCTCTGATTGCAACTTGAGGTTGTAGAATAATTAATTAGATAGTTACTTATAAGGAAACTTAGAAAATGGAAAAAAAAGCGCTTTTCCGTACATTTTTATTATCGAGTGTCGCACTAGCAGTTGCTGCGTGCGGTAACTTAAGCAAAGTGAGCGATGAAGGAACAACTGAAAACCCGGTATTCCCAAAAATTTCAGAGTCTGAATTCAACCACGATGGTTCACAATTTGGTTCTTGGCCAAACTGGGAAAATGTTCGCCAAATTGAAAAAGGTATGAACAAAGATCAATTATATAACCTAATTGGTCGTCCACATTTTGAAGAAGGTTTATACGGTGTTCGTGAGTGGGATTACGCATTCAACTACCGTGAAAACGGCGTACACAAAATTTGTCAATTCAAAATCTTATTTGACAAAAATATGAATGCACAGAGCTTCTTCTGGTATCCAAACGGTTGTAACGGTAACTCATCATTCACCTTAACAGGTGATTTCTTATTCGATTTCGATAAAGATACTTTAACTGCTAAAGGTAAAGAAGTTGTTGATAACGTTGCTACACAATTAAAATCGTCTAAAGCTCAGCAAGTTAAAGTAGCCGGTTATACTGACCGTTTAGGTTCAGTTGAATATAATTTAGACTTATCACAACGCCGTGCGAACACAGTAAAAGCTCGTTTAATTCAACAAGGTGTAAATGCTCAAATTGAAGCATTAGGTTACGGTAAAGCGAACCAAGTTAAACCTTGTGAAGGCTATGCCCACGCGAGCCAAGCTGAGAAGGATTGTTTACGCCCTAACCGCCGTGTAGAAATTTCTGCAAATGGGGGTGTACTTAAACAAAATGAAAGTGGCAATGTAGCAGGTCCTAACGGTCCGGCGCCGCTTTACCAAACACCGGCATATAATAGTGGTAAATAATTTCTAGTTTTAACTAACTTAGAGTAAAATATAAAGGCAGCCAATTTGGTTGCCTTTTCTTTTAATCTATTACTTTGCAGGAGAATGCTATGAACTACCAAGCTGTCGCTTTTGACTTAGATGGAACATTACTTTCATCAAACGCTACGATTTTAGAATCCAGTAAACAGGCAATTCAGAAGATAAGAGAAAAAGGGATAAAGGTTTATTTTGTTACAGGAAGACACCACACAGCGGTTCGCCCTTATTATGCGGAGTTAGATTTAGATACGCCTGTTGTGTGTTGTAATGGTACTTATGTATATGATTTTAAAAATGAAAAAGCGATTATTGGTAATCCATTACCACCTGAAGTTACATCTCAATTAGTCAATGAGGCACAGGCTCAAGGCATTCATACTGCTGTTTATTTTGAAGATGCAATGACTTACGAAACACTAAATATCCACTTTGAAAAATTCCAAAAATGGGTAGATTCTTGCCCTGAAAATGTTCGCCCGAACGTTTATCAAGTGGAGAAATTCCAACAA
Source organism: Mannheimia kashgarensis (assembly GCF_041807705.1). Classification (NCBI taxonomy): domain Bacteria; kingdom Pseudomonadati; phylum Pseudomonadota; class Gammaproteobacteria; order Pasteurellales; family Pasteurellaceae; genus Mannheimia; species Mannheimia kashgarensis. The sequence continues at coordinate 12,224 of NZ_JBGTYY010000026.1, read as the reverse complement.
GAAATTGATAAAGGGGTAACTGTTTGGAAAGTGTTAATTAGCGATCCTGATTTAGTCAAAATGCAAAACTTTGTGAAAAATCTACCGCTTGATCAAGTAAGCCCTGAATGGTCTTGGGTTGATCGTGTTGATATTACCAGTGTTGGTAATAGCAAAGGAGCAAGACTGGCGGAATTATTAAAAACAGAAGGTATTGAATTAGAACAAGTTATCGCATTTGGTGATAATTTTAATGATATCTCTATGTTGGAAGCAGTTGGACTTGGTATTGCAATGGGTGGTTCGGAAGAGGAAGTGCAGCAAAAAGCGAAGAAAACAATTGGTTCAAATAACGAAGACAGCATCGCCAATGAATTAAAAGCACAATTTAATCTTTAACCTATGATTAAACCTAAATATTCCATCGCAAGGCGTATCGGACTCTATTTTTTAATTATGATCGTCTTTGCTTCTATCATTAGTGGCATTTCACTTGGGATTATGTGGAGTAATAAATCTGATGCCAGTTTGATTAATGTATCGGGTTCGTTGCGTATGCAAAGCTATCGCCTTTTGTCGGAAATGGATTCAAGGCAAGAGATTTTAGCCGAGCGTTTGTTGGAATATCATCGTACTTTACACTCAACCGAGCTGAGTTCTCTTAAGCAAAGCTGGTTGTTACCTGATAATGTAATACATAGCTACCAACAATTACTGAAAGATTGGTATGCGATGCAGTCTTATGTCAATCAAGGTGATAAAGCCAGTTACGCAACACACATTGAAGATTATGTGCGAAAAGTGGATAACTTTGTTTTTCGTTTGCAAGAATTTGCGGAGTTAAAACTAAAAATTGCCACAGGTGTAATTGCCGTTTCAATGTTATTGATTATTTTACTTGCGTACATTGGCGTGTGGTATACACGGAAAAAAATTATCAGCCCATTAAAGCAATTAGTTAAAGCCAGTTGGCAAATTCAAAATAAAGATTTCGATCATATAAAATTAGCGGTTGATGAACCGAATGAATTAGGTTTGCTTTCCTCTACTTTTACTGAAATGTCGAATGAATTATTAAAACTTTATACCTCATTGGAAGATAAAGTACAGGAAAAAACCCGCCGTTTATTAGCAGTTAATCGCTCTTTACTTGTGTTGTATCAATGCTCCCAATTATTAACCGCTAAACCGATTAATAAAGAGATGCTTAATCAAGTATTGAAAACAGTATTTGATAACGAACATTTGCTTGGTATTAAATTACATATTTATGGTGCAGAACATTGGAATATCTCTATAGATAATGCTCCGCAGGCAGACTGGATTTCGGCTGAAATTGCGATAGAAAATGAAAAACTAGGCATACTAAGCTGGAAACCATCGTTACTTTGCCCCGATGAAAGATTACTGCAAAACGTATCAGAAATGATCGGGCGAAGTATTTATGTTGTTCAAGTGCAAAAGCAGCAGCAGCAATTAGTGCTAATGGAAGAGCGGGCGATTATTGCTCGTGAGTTGCACGATTCTTTAGCTCAATCGCTAACCTTTTTCAAAATTCAAGTAAGTTTACTCAAACTGGCAAAAAGCGATGAGAAACGCAACGAAATTCTATCTGTTTTTGAAAAAGCATTGAATGATGCCTATAGCCAATTAAGAGAATTGCTGACAACCTTTAGATTAACCATTCAAGAGGCAAATCTACAGCAGGCATTAGAGAAGATTTTAGAGAGTTTACGCCCGAAAACATCGGCACAGCTTTGTTTAAGTTGTAAATTGCCTTCGCATATTTTTAATGCACAACAACAGGTGCATTTGTTACAAATTGTGCGAGAGGCGGTTATTAATGCCATCAAACATTCACAAGCAACCGAAATTAAGGTGATTGCTGAAACGAATGATGATGGCGAACATTGCTTAATCATTCAAGATAACGGTATTGGTTTAACCAGCCATACCGAGCCGGAAGGGCATTATGGCTTAACCATTATGCAAGAGCGAGCGGCTGAGTTGAAGGCTGATTTCTCCATTGAGAATATCGAAAATGGCGGCGTAAGGGTTAAAATAGTTTTACCGAGTATGCTCAGCAAGCGGTAGTTTTTTGTTAATTATTTGCAAATGATTTATAAGGGATAAAAATGCAGATCCGAAAAGCAGTTGAAGCGGATTTTGAAACCATACTAGCGATATACAACCAAGCCATTCCAACCCATCAAATCACGGCTGATTTAGAGTTGGCAACCACAGAAAATCGCCGAAAATGGTTTGATTTCCATCTTCAAAGTACCCAATATCCGATTTGGGTGGTTGAAGATGAAACGGGTATTGCGGGCTGGTTTAGCTTTTCGCCATTTTATGAAAGATCCGCTTTTGTGCATACCTCTGAAATTAGTATTTATTTAGATGGTAATGCCAAAGGTAAAGGCTACGGCTCGAAGATTATTGAATTTATGCAAGCAGAAATGCTAAATCATAATATTCACACGTTAATGGCGTATGTATTTGAACTTAATACAGTTAGTCAAAATCTAATGAGAAAACACGGCTTCGAGCAATGGGGGCGTTTTCCGCATATTGCGAATATGGGAAAAGATGAACAAAATAATGATAAATGGCGAACACTACTGATGATGTCTTACCAAAAAGGGATCGAATAACAAGCGGTTATTTTTAAGCAATTTTTTACAAAAAGGAAGATATGGAAAAAACAAAAATCGTACTTGCAACCAGCAATGCAGGTAAAGTGAAAGAAATGGAGGACGTATTAGCTGAATTTGGATTTGAGGTTATTGCTCAAAGTGAATTTGGCATTGAATCGCCCGAAGAAACAGGCTTAACCTTTGTTGAGAATGCGTTAATTAAGGCTCGATTTGCCTCTAAAATAACAGGTCTACCAGCCATTGCTGATGATTCTGGCTTAGCCGTTGAAGTACTAGATGGCGAGCCGGGTTTATATTCTTCACGTTATGCTGGTGAGCAAGCAACAGATGCCGATAATCGCAACAAGTTGTTAGCTGCGATGGCAGATAAAGAAAATCGTCTTGCGAAATTTGTAAGTTGTATTGTATTTCTAAAACACGAAATAGACCCAACGCCATACATTGCATTAGGCGAATGTGCTGGCGAAATTTTAACCGAGGAAAGAGGGGGGAATGGCTTTGGCTATGATTCACTCTTTTTCTATCCACCTAAAAATCTGAGCTTTGCGGAATTAGAAACCAAAGAGAAAAAAGCAATTTCACACCGTGCTATTGCATTAGCACATTTAAAACAGCAATTAAGAGGAAACAAATAATGATTATTACCACAACCCCTATCGTTGAAGGAAAACAAATCGTTGAATATAAAGGCTTAGTATTTGGCGAAGTTGTCTCTGGTGCAAACTTTGTGCGTGATTTTTTAGCCAGTATCACAGATGTAATTGGCGGACGTGCAGGGGCTTATGAAAGCAAGTTGAACAGTTCTCGTAAGCAAGCATTAGCCGAATTAGAAAAAGAAGCGAAAAAAGTGGGAGCAAATGCCGTAGTGGGCGTTTCAATGGAATATCAATCGATGGGAGGTGATAAGGGAATGTTTATTGTGGTTGCAACAGGCACGGCGGTTGTTCTTCACTAACTATGTTTTCGCCTCAACAAGAATTAGCCCCTTATTTTTGGCAAGAAAAATCATTACTGGAAATGAATGAGGCAGAGTGGGAAGCACTTTGCGATGGTTGTGGTAAATGCTGTTATCGTAAATATATTCAAGGGAGAGGTAAGCGAGAGCGGCTTTACTACACCTCTGTTGCCTGCAATTTGTTAGATGTAAACACGGGGCATTGTACGAATTACCCTGAACGATTCAAAATTGAGAAAGATTGCACTAAGTTAACCAAAAAGAATTTGCCTGATTTTGGCTGGTTGCCAAAAACTTGTGCTTATCGCTTGCTATATGAAGGAAAGCCTTTATATGATTGGCACCCATTGATATCAAAAGATCCTGATTCGGTAAAAAAGGCAGATATCTTAATTACGAACGGTATTCACGAGAAAGATGCCATTGATTGGTTTGAATTTGTGATTGATGAGGTTTGATTAAAAAGGCGTTTATTAAAACGCCTTTTGTTTTTGCAATTATTCAGATTTTGCCATTTCAAACTCAATGAGCATCATCAAAATATGAATCACTTTAATGTGGATCTCTTGAATGCGATCGGCATAACGGAAATGCGGTACACGAATTTCTACATCGGCAAGCCCTGCCATTTCGCCGCCGTCTTTACCCGTCATTGCAATCACTTTCATTCCTTTCTCTTTCGCTATCTTAATTGCATTCAGCACATTTTTAGAGTTGCCTGAGGTGGATAAGCCGAATAACACATCGCCTTTTTGCCCAACGGCTTCTAAGTAGCGAGAGAACACAAACTCGTAACCAAAATCGTTACTGACACAGCTTAAATGACTTACATCAGAAATCGCAATTGCAGGGTAGCCCGGGCGATTTTCACGATAACGCCCTGTTAATTCCTCCGCAAAGTGCATTGCATCACAATGAGAACCCCCATTACCGCAAGAAATCACTTTTCCGCCTTGTTTAAAGCTATTTGAAATAAGCAATGCAGCTTCTTGAATGAGTTGAATATTATTTTCATCAGACATAAATTTGTCTAACACATCAGCCGCTTCTTGGAGTTCAGCTTTAATTTGCTCTAAATACATTGTTTGCTCCTTTTGCAAAAAATATCATTACTAAGACCGCTTGTTCAGCCAAAAGTGCAATAAGTTTAGAAGATAGAACTGATATTGTAAATCGGCTTGGATCAAACAATCCTGCTTTTTGTTGTAAACAAAAGTTTCCAAAAAGTAAAAATAGCGGTATGATCAGCAAAATTTTGCCATTGCGACTAAAGGAAAATGTATGACCGCACAGCTAGAATGCTTTGAGAAGATTATTGGAAAATCTGCAAAAATCCAAGAAGTGATTATTCAAGCAAAAAAATTTGCTAATCTGAATGCCCCTTTGCTAATTCAAGGTGAAACAGGTACAGGTAAAGATTTATTTGCAAAGGCTTGCCATAATTTTAGCTCTCGTAGAATGCAAAAATTTATTGCGGTAAATTGTGCAGGATTGCCGGAAGAAGAGGCTGAAACGGAAATGTTTGGGCATCGTGGTAATGGTAGTGAAGCGGTCGGTTTTTTTGAATATGCAAATGGCGGCACGGTTTTGCTGGACTCGATTTCAGAATTATCACTTGAAATGCAGGCAAAATTACTGCGTTTTTTAAATGATGGCTCTTTTCGCCGAGTAGGGGAAGATAAAGAAATTCAAGTTGATGTTAGGGTAATTTGCACCTCGCAAAAGCCATTATCTCAGCTTGTTGTAGAAGGCAAAGTGAGAGAAGATCTTTACCACCGATTAAACATACTAATCCTAGATTTGCCCCCATTGCGTGAGCGTAAAGAAGATATTCCCTTACTGACAGATTATTTTATTGCTCAAGTGAGTGAACAGCTTGGCGTGAGTAAATTAGAATATGATGAATACTTCTTACAAGCCTTGCAAAATTATCGCTGGTCGGGCAATTTACGTGAACTCTATAATGTGATTTATCGGGCTTGCTCACTTTCCCCAAGTTATCGTTTGGCGGTAAAAGATTTAAATTTACCTGATGAGGTAGAACATACTAATGCTGAGCCAGAAAATGCAACATTAGAAGAGATGATGAACCAATACGAAGCACAGCTACTGCGAAAATTTTATGCCGAATACCCAAGCACACGCAAATTAGCCCAAAGGCTTGGGCTTTCCCATACGGCGGTGGCGAACAAATTACGTCAATATGGCTTAACTAAAAATGGACATAAAGATGAATAAATTAGCGGTTGTTTTTTCAGCGTTTTTTGCAAATTTTTGGTTAAATTCGACCGCTTGTGCTGCACCGAGCATTCCTAAACCGTTATTGGAAAATAGCTTGGTGTATTGTACTACCTCTTCGGGCTTTTCGTTTAATCCGCAAAAATCGGATGTAAGTTCCAATATGAATGTGGTAACAGAGCAAATCTACGATAAGCTATTTGAATTTAACCCAAAGAAAAATCGCCTTGAGCCAGCCTTAGCGGAAAGCTATTCCATTAGTGAAGATGGTTTAGTCATTACACTACGGTTAAGAAAAAATGTGGCATTCCACACCACAAGTTGGTTTACGCCAACCCGTAAATTAAATGCGGAAGATGTGGTTTTTTCGCTTAAGAGAATGATTGGCAAAGAAAGTGATTTACCCGAAGTTGAGATAGCAGCGGAACGTGCTTTGCACCATCAACGTCAGAATTATATTTATCAAAAGGCAACAAGCCAGATTTATTTCCCTTATTTTGAGAGTGTAGGGTTAGCCAGCAAAATTGCCAATGTTAGTTCGCCTTCCAGCCATATTGTGAAAATTGAATTAACTAAGCCAGACTCTTCGCTATTGGCTCATTTAGCCAGTCAATATGCAGTTATTCTTTCTAAAGAGTATGCCTTGCAACTTAATGCTGATAAAAACTTAATGCAGCTCGATCTTCTTCCTGTTGGGACAGGTGTTTACCAACTCGAAAGTTATGAAAACAACAACTATGTGAGATTAAAACCGAATACAGACTATTGGGGCAAGAAAGCTCATATTCAAAATATGATTGTGGATTTTTCTACAGAAGCAACGGGTAGAATGGCGAAGTTTTTGAATAACGAATGCAATATAGTTGCTTTTCCTGAACCGAGTCAACTCTCAGTTTTAACTGATGAACAACTTATTGAAAGCAAAGGGGCGAATTTAGTTTATTTAGCCTTTAATATGCAAAAAGCGATCGGGCAAAACTTAGCCTTACGCCAACAGGTTGCGAATAGTATTAATCGAAAACGCATAGCCGAAAAGCTATTTTATGGTACAGGCGAAGTGGCGGATAATGTGCTGCCTAGCGCATTATGGGCAGAAAAAAACAGTGAGAGTTACCCTTACACCTTTCCTAAACCAAGAGAACAAGCGGTCGAAAATGGTAAAAAATTTGCAAAAGAGAACCGCTTGATCTTATGGGTAATTGATGAAAAACGGGTTTATAACCCACACCCAATTAAAATGGCAGAGATGATCCGTTCAGATTTAGCCGCTCAAGATTTAGAGGTAGAAATTCGCCAAGTAAGCCGTGCCTATTTAGTACAGCAACTTGAAAGCAAAACCGCTGATTATGATCTCATTTTAGGTGGTTGGCTTGCTTCCGATCTTGACCCAAATAGTTTTCTCTCTGCCTTATTAAGTTGCAAAACGGCAGATACCGTTACTAATTTATCAAATTGGTGTAATGAAGATTTTGATTTTTGGCTAGAAACAGCTCGCTTAAGCGATGATACGGCATCAACTAATTTGCTGTATGCTTTTTCACAAAAATTACTGGAAGAACAGTTGCCGATTTTACCTTTGATCAATGCAAATCGGGTATTGGTAATTAAAAATGGCATTCAACAAGCAGAAATCTCGCCTTTCGGACAGGTGAAATTATCGGAGCTGCGTTTGAGTTCGGATAATAAAGAAAGGAATTAATATGCTGACAGCTTTTATCCGGAAAGTATTTTTAACCTTGATTACGCTGATTTTTTTATCCATTATCAGCTTTCTTATTTTATTAAGAGATCCGCTAAATCATCTTACTGATGTTAATTGGTTTGGGGCATATTTTAACTATCTGAAATCCTTATTGAATGGAGATTTCGGCATTAGTTTTAGCAATGGGCAGCCCTTAACCGAGCAGATTTTACAAGTATTCCCTGCAACCATTACACTTTGCTTATCGGCACTCATACTCTCGCTGATTGTGGGTGTACCGTTAGGATTTTTTGCCGCAACTCAGCAGAAAAATATGATTGGAAAGATATTAAATATTTTCGGCACACTCAGTTTAGCCGTACCTGTATTTTGGTTAGCATTGGTGCTGATGTATTATGCATCTCTCAATCAATGGGCGATTTCTACAATTGGGGAAATTCATCCGATTTACTCTAAACAGAGTATCACAGGTTTTCTGTTACTGGATATTTGGCTATCAAACAGCCCTTATAAATTAAAAATGCTACAAAGTGCGTTGCATCATTTAGTATTACCAACCTTAGTGTTAGCAATTCCTGCTACTCTTGAAATTATGCACGTTACTCAAGCGAGAGCTGCTTATGTAATGAAACAAAATTACATCAAAATTGCCAAAACACGAGGCTGGACTCCCTTTAGAATTTGGACAACTCACATTATTCGTAACACCTTGCCCTCGCTCGTGCCGATGATTGCCCGAACCTTTATCCTGATTTTTGCGTTCGGTATGTTAATTGAAAATATTTTTAGCTGGAGTGGCATTGGGCGTTGGTTAATTAATGCACTTGCTATTCAAGATTACAATGCGATTTCAGCCGGTGTGGTAGCGATTGGTGCATTTGTACTATTGGTAGATATGTTTACAGGCTTTATTCGGGTAGTGTTAGACCCTTCAGAGAAAAAGGATTGGTATGGCTCTTATTAAAGAACCTGAGCAGTTTAGGGAAACTGAACCGTTTAAAAAATTTTGGCGATATTTCCGACAAGATAAAATCGCTCTTGGCAGTTTTTATCTGTTTTTAGTGCTACTTACGCTTGTTTTTCTCGGCAGTTTACTCGCTCCGTATAATTATAATGAACAGTTTGTTGGCTTAGAGTTAATGCCTCCTTCTTGGGACGACAGAGGGCTAATTCGCTATTTTCTCGGAACAGATGATTTAGGGCGAGATATTCTTAGTCGAATTATGTACGGATTTTATTATACCGTTGGCTCAGCCTTGATTATTACGGTATTGATTGCTCTTATTGGCGGGATTATCGGCATTTTCGCAGGGTTAAAAAAAGGGAAATCGGTTTGGTTTATCAGCCATTTGTTCGATACTTTCTTATTTATGCCGATTTTGCTGATTGCAATTATTATCGCCACGCTAATGGATGCCAGTTTAATGAATGCGATGTTAGCCATTTTCTTGGCAATGTTGCCGCATTTTATCCATAAAATTTATCAAGCCACTGAGCAACAACTGAAAAAAGAGTACATTGTTACCCTTAGGCTAGATGGAGCAACCCGTTGGTATTTAATCAAAGAAGTGATTATTCCTAATTTAACAGGCGTGGCAATTAAAGAACTTTCCCATATTTTTGTGATTGCTGTACTAGATATTAGTGCATTGAGTTTTATTATGCTTGGAGCTCAAAGCCCAACCCCAGAATGGGGAACAATGATTCGGGAATCAATGGAGCTTATCTATGTTGCTCCTTGGACGGTTATTCTGCCAGGGCTTGCGATTATTTTTACTATTTTTACTATCACTATGCTTGGTACTCGATTAAGCGATGTGTTTGAAAAATATCACAATGCGTAGCTACAACAAGCGGTCATTTTTTGAGAAAATTTTTACATATTAAGGAACACTATGGCATTACTGGATATTCGCCATTTAAGCATTGAAATCAACACGCCAAAAGGGCGAGTAAAAATGGTGGATAACATCAATTTAACTGTTGATGAAGGCGAAATTTGCGGATTAGTAGGGGAGTCTGGTTCAGGTAAAAGCCTGATTGCAAAAGTGATCTGCGGTATTGTTAAAGATGAATGGATTGTTACCGCTGATCGTTTTCGTTTTGATGATATAGAATTACTCAAACTAACCCCGAATGAACGCCGAAAATTAGTGGGCGATCATATCTCAATGGTATTCCAAGATCCACTAGCCAGCCTGGATCCTAGCCAACTTGTCGGCAAACAGCTGATGCAAGCGATCAATTTTAAAGGTAAATGGTGGCAATGGTTTGGTTGGAAAAAGAAAAAAGCGATTGAACTACTACACCGTGTCGGGGTTCGGGATCATCAAGATATTATGAACAGTTACCCAGTCGATATTACCGAAGGTGAAGCACAGAAAGTAATGATTGCGATGGCGGTGGCTAACCAACCTCGTTTATTAGTGGCTGATGAGCCAACGAATATTATGGAATCCACCACGCAACTACAAATTTATCGCCTGCTTTCTAGTATGAACCAAAATCTAGGCACATCAATTTTGCTGGTGAGCAATGATATGAAAAGCATTCAAAATTGGGTGGATTCTTATAATGTGCTTTACTGTGGGCAAACGGTGGAAATTGCGGATAAAGAGAGCATTTTGGAATCTTCTTATCACCCATACACCAGAGTGTTGCTCAACAGATCGCCCGATTTTTCTCAACCGCTGGCATTTAAAAGCAGTTTGAATACGCTACGAGGCTCTGTGCCGATGTTAAATGAAATGCCGATTGGCTGCCGTTTAGGGCCACGCTGTCCTTTTGCTCAGAAAAAGTGCATAAACAAACCGCCGTTAGTCAAAGTGAAACAGCACGAATTTGCTTGCCATTTTCCGATTAATTTCANCTCAGAAAAAGTGCATAAACAAACCGCCGTTAGTCAAAGTGAAACAGCACGAATTTGCTTGCCATTTTCCGATTAATTTCAAAGAGCAGAATTTGTTGAAAAATAAGGTCGAAAATACGCCCTTTGTGGTGGCAGAATTGAGCGAAAAAGAATAAAGAGAATTGCAAAAAATAGTGAAAAAACGACCGCTTGTTATTGGCTGATTATTGACTAAGAGTAACGGGCAACATCAGCGTATCTAATACAAAGCTTAGCGGCAAATCAATCACCGCCAGCACCGCCAAAATACCGCCTTGCTGCATTGCTTGGAAATCTCGGGTTACACCTGCATAAACGCTATAGTCTTGTTCGACCAAGCTAATCATCGTGCCACAGGCAGTTAAATTAAGCACTAAACAGAGTAGGGCGAGAGTTTTACAAGCGGTTAACTTCATCAAAAAATCTCCAAATAGGCGGTTATTTTACGCTATTTTACTAAAATTGCATTTAAAAAAATGTCGTTTTCAGGCAGAATGTAACGGAATTTTATACTGATAATTTTAAGAGGAACTATATGCAAACTTACAATATTGCGGTATTAGCAGGTGATGGAATCGGCCCTGAAGTAATGGCTCAAGCCATCAAAGTGCTTGAGGCAACGCAACAAAAATTTGGGTTTAAATTAAACTTCAATGAATACAACATTGGTGGTGCAGCCATTGATACACAGGGTAAAGCACTTCCGGAAAATACTTTAAAAGGCTGTGAAGAAGCCGATGCGATTTTATTTGGCTCAGTTGGTGGCCCCAAATGGACACATCTACCGCCTGATGAACAGCCTGAACGTGGTTCACTGTTGCCACTGCGCAAACATTTCTCGCTTTTCTGTAACTTACGTCCGGCAGCACTTTATAAAGGCTTAGAAAAATTCTGCCCGTTGCGTGCAGATATTGCGGCAAAAGGGGTCGATATGGTGGTTGTGCGTGAATTAACGGGCGGGATTTACTTTGGTCAGCCAAAAGGCAGAGATGGCGAAGGCTCGCAAACCAGAGCCTTTGATACCGAAGTTTATTATAAATATGAAATTGAACGTATTGCTCGTGTAGCGTTTGAATCCGCAATGAAACGCAAAAAACACGTTACTTCTGTGGATAAAGCGAATGTGTTACAAAGCTCAATTTTATGGCGTGAAACCGTCACGGAAATTGCAAAAGAGTACCCAGAAGTTACGCTTGAGCATATGTATATTGACAATGCGACAATGCAGCTTATCAAAGCCCCTGAGTCATTTGATATCTTATTATGCTCAAACATTTTCGGCGATATTATTTCAGACGAAGCAGCGATGATTACAGGCTCAATGGGTATGTTACCTTCGGCAAGCCTCAATGAAAAAGGTTTTGGTTTATATGAGCCGGCTGGTGGTTCAGCCCCTGATATCGCTGGCAAAAATATTGCTAACCCGATTGCTCAAATTCTATCAGCAGCGATGATGTTACGTTACAGTTTCAACTTAGGCGAAGCAGCAGATGCAATCGAAGCCGCAATTCAAAAAGCCTTAGCAGATGGCTATCGTACCGCTGATTTAGCCGATGACAGTAAACCGCTTTCAACCTCAGAAATGGGTGATGTTATCGCGAAAAATATTTTAGCTTAATCTTAAAACCAAAGGGGCTGTCCTAGATAACGACTAAAACTTCCATTTAGGTTAAGATAACCTTATGAGAAAAAGTCGTCTAAGTCAGTACAAACAACATAAACTCATAGAGCTGTTTGTAGCAGGCGTAACCGCTCGAACAGCCGCAGAGTTAGTGCATGTAAATAAAACCACCGCAGCCTATTATT
>NZ_JBGTYY010000025.1:0-30779 GCF_041807705.1 Mannheimia kashgarensis | reverse complement strand
TTCGGTTTTTGTGATGAAAGTTATCGGCTCTCTAAGCTACACAACGAAGTGCTTTCAAGGGACGAGACGAGATGCCGATAACGGGTTGTGTTGCTTAGTTTAACTCATTTGAGATATACAAGGGGTGGGTCTTGTGCCCGCCCGAATGTTAAGGATAAATTTAGGGCAGGCACAGGACCCGCCCCTACAGATTAATCAATATTTTTCAACTCTTCTTCAGACAGCTGTTCTTGCTGATTTGCTTCAACATTGCCATCTTTTACTTTGAATTCTAAGTTTTGGAAGTAGGCTTCACGGAAGGTTACATAAGGATCTTGTGCTTGTTCTAACAACGCATCTTGCTCCAGTAATTTAGAGCGAGTGTCGATACCTTGCACCACATATTTAGCTACCGACCAAGGCGTGCCAACGTAAGTAAGCACCGAGTACCCCGTTTCAACGGCACTACCAATGCCTTGACGTGGTGTGGTTGCACCGTAAGCCGGCACCATAATGTAAGAGCCGGAAGGCACACCATTTGCCCCTAAACTTTCGCCTAAGCCACGCTGCCCATTATCGAGGCGTAATCCATCATCTAGGCTAGCCCAGTCAATTAAACCACCTAAACCAAAGATACTGTTGATCCAGAAACGGTTGAAGTGAACCATTGCTTTCTTGCCTTCGCCTTCAAGTAAGCGGTTAATAAAACTCACCGGCTCATCTAAGTTATTTGCTACATTCACTAAACCTGTTTTAACTGGGCTTGGTACATAGTCTTTCCAGCCTTTTGCGACAGGTTTTAATACATAAGGGTCTAAATAGTCGTAGTTTACTTTCCACATTGCACGGTTGAAGCCTTCTAATGGGTCGTCTCGTACGCCTGTTTCAGGATTAATGCTTGAAGAACAAGCGGTTAAAACCGCCACGCTGAGTACAACAAAAAGTTGTTTTAATGATGATACTTTCATAAGTTTGCCTTTTGGGGAATAAATTGCGGTCATTTTAACGGAGTTCATTAAAAATACAAAATAAAATACGATTTCCTTTAGAAATCTAGACGTCTAGATTGTTATATGCTTCGCTTTTGATTACAATACAAGCAAATCATAAAGGAGTAATCAAATGGCAGATTGGAACGGTGAATATATCAGCCCCTATGCAGAACACGGCAAAAAAAGCGAGCAAGTCAAGAAAGTAACGGTTTCAATTCCAATTAAAGTATTGGAAATTTTAACCAATGAACGCACACGTCGCCAAATCAAAAACCTTCGTCACGCAACCAACAGCGAATTATTGTGCGAGGCTTTTTTGCACGCCTTTACCGGTCAGCCTTTGCCGAATGATGAAGACTTGATGAAAGACAGGGCAGATGAAATCCCTGAAGAGGCAAAACAAAAAATGCGTGAGCTGGGAATAGACCCGGACGAATGGCAATATTAGACACACCTCGCAACTGCGAGGTTCTTTTTATATTTTAAGGAGACTTTATGTATCAACAATTAACAACAGAAGCACGTTGGGCTGTGTTGCTTACGCTGATTTATCTGCTCGGCTGGGTAGGTTTTGCTTACTTTTCACCGCAAGGCAGAGGCATTTTCGGCTTTCCGATTTGGTTTGAACTTTCTTGCATTTTCTTACCCGTACTATTTAGCTTAATTGCCACTATTGTAGTGAAAAAAGTGTATAAAAATATCGATCTTGAGGTGAATAATGAATAGTGAAATGATTTTACCGCTGATTGCTTATTTAATTTTTGTGTTTGGCGTGGCGTTTTATGCTTACCGTAAACGCCAAGGTGGTAGTTTTATCTCGGAATACTACATCGGTGGGCGTTCAATGTCGGGTTTTGTGTTAGCAATGACAACCGCCGCCACTTATGTGGGGGCAAGTTCCTTTATCGGTGGGCCGGGTGCTGCCTATAAATACGGTTTAGGCTGGGTGTTACTGGCAATGATTCAAGTCCCTGCCGTATTGCTCTCACTCGGTGCATTAGGCAAAAAATTTGCCTTACTTGCCCGCAAGCACAATAGTGTCACCATTAATGATATGCTGCTTGCCCGCTATCAAAACAAATTTGTGGTTTGGATTGCAGGACTAGCCTTATTACTTTCCTTTTTTGCAATGATGACGGTGCAATTTATCGGTGCCGGTCGCTTGCTTGAAACCACACTCAGCATTCCTTACCAAACAGCGGTGATGATTTTTGCCGTGACTGTCGGGCTTTATACCTTTATCGGCGGTTTTAGAGCGGTTGTGCTAACCGATACCATTCAAGGCTTGGTAATGATGGTAGGCACAATCATTTTACTCGGCGGTGTGATTTATGCCGCAGGTGGGGTAGAAAATGCGATGAACACCCTTGAAGCTATTAACCCACAGCTTACCACCCCACACGGCATTGATGAACGCCCGCTTGATCTTACCTTTATGGCTTCATTTTGGGTATTGGTTTGCTTCGGCTTAGTGGGCTTGCCACATATTGCGGTAAGAAGTATGGCGTATAAAGACAGCCAGGCTCTGCATAAAGCGATGGTTATTGGCACTATCGTTATTGCAATTTTAATGTTTGGTATGCACCTTTCAGGCGTATTAAGCAGAGCGGTTGTGCCTGATTTAAAAGTGCCGGATCAGGTAATTCCGACCTTAATGGTACAAGTATTACCGCCTGTCGTTGCAGGTATATTCCTCGCTGCACCAATGGCGGCAATTATGTCATCTATTGATTCGATGCTGATTCAATCTTCATCAACTTTGATTAAGGATCTCTATTTAGCTATAAAACCGAATGCAATTAACAACGAGAAAAAAATTAAACTATTCTCCACCATTACTACCCTTACCTTCACGGTGTTTTTAATGTTTGCCGCACTGAATCCTCCTGATATGTTGATTTGGCTTAACTTACTCTCTTTAGGGGGGTTAGAAGCGACTTTCCTTTGGGTGATTGTATTAGGGCTTTATTGGGAAAAAGCAAATGCAAGCGGTGCCATCTGCTCTATGCTGTCAGGGTTAGCTTGTTATGTAGTAATGACTATATTTAAAATATCTGTTTTAGGCTTCCACGCAATTGTGCCTTCTTTAATAGTCGGGTTCATTGCGTTTATGGTAGGAAATAACTTCTCCAAAAAATGCCACTGATCAATTATTAAGATGCAGAACAGATGTATATCTTCCTCTGCATCTTGATATTAATTTGCAATAAGTGCTGCCACACTAATTACCGTTGCAAAAATACCTAGCCAAATTAATTGTAATTTTATACTTTTTTTATTTACTTCTTGATTATGTAGCCTACGTTGCTCTAATTTCTTTCGGTAAACATCTAAATCAGCTTCTTTGAATGAAAAGCCACAATGAGGGCAGCTGTCAATACTGTCACTAATACGCTTTCTGCATTCAGGACAACGGTGCAATGCCATAATTATTCCCTTATTTAAGAAGTCTAAAGTGCCTCATCATCAGTTTCACCCGTGCGAGTACGGATTACTTGTTCAATATTAGCAACATAAATTTTGCCATCCCCTACTTGCCCTGAATAAGATGCATTTAAAATCGCATCAATAACCGCATCGGTTTGGTAATTAGAAACCAATACTTCTATTTTAATTTTAGGGCGAAAATCAATCGTATTGATTTGAGAGAGTTCTTCTTCACTATGCCCGTATTGTCTGCCAAAGCCTTTTACTTCCGTAATCGTCATACCTTGAACATCAATTTCTGAAAGAGCATCTCGCACTTGGTCTAGTCTTGAAGGTTGAATAATGGTTGTGATAAGTTTCATATTATTTCCTATAAAGTTTTTTGAATAATAGCGTTTTGAGATATGGTTTGTAAATCGGTTTAAGGAGCTGCAAGCGGTCATTTTTTGCAAAAATTTTACAATTTTTTTATTTTTGCCCTTGAACCCGCCATTTTTGCCCCTATTTATGGTTTCGTCTGAACGAGAAAATAATCTCGTTTCTTTTTGAAACTGAATTTATAACTAGAGGAATCAAAAATGGGTAAAATCATTGGTATTGACTTAGGTACAACAAACTCTTGCGTAGCGGTAATGGATGGTGATAAACCACGCGTAATTGAAAATGCAGAAGGTGCAAGAACAACACCATCAATCATCGCTTACACTGATAAAGAAACTTTAGTAGGTCAGCCGGCAAAACGCCAGGCGATCACTAACCCGAAAAATACCTTATTTGCAATCAAACGTTTAATTGGTCGCCGTTTTACAGATGCAGAAGTACAACGTGATATCGAAATTATGCCGTTTGAAATCACTAAAGCAGATAATGGCGATGCGTGGGTAACAGTAAAAGGCGAAAAATTAGCGCCTCCTCAAATCTCAGCTGAAATCTTGAAAAAAATGAAGAAAACAGCAGAAGATTTCTTAGGTGAGCCGGTAACCGAAGCGGTAATTACCGTGCCTGCATACTTTAACGATGCACAGCGTCAAGCAACAAAAGATGCGGGTCGTATTGCAGGTTTAGATGTTAAACGTATCATCAACGAACCAACCGCAGCGGCACTTGCATACGGTTTAGATTCTAAGAAAGAGAACCAAACTATTGCGGTGTACGACTTAGGTGGTGGTACATTCGATATCTCAATTATCGAAATTGATAACTTTGATGGCGAGCAAACTTTTGAGGTGCGTGCAACCAACGGTGACACTCACTTAGGTGGTGAAGACTTTGACAACCGTGTCATCAACTACTTAGTAGAAGAGTTCAAAAAAGAACAAGCGGTTGATTTACGCAACGATCCAATGGCAATGCAACGTGTGAAAGAAGCAGCAGAAAAAGCGAAAATTGAGCTTTCTTCAGCACAAGAAACTGAGGTAAATCTTCCGTACATCACAGCAGATGCAACAGGTCCGAAACACTTAAACATCAAAGTAACACGTGCGAAATTAGAATCTTTAGTTGAAGATTTAGTAAACCGTTCATTAGAGCCGTTAAAAACAGCTTTAGCAGATGCCGGTTTATCAGTAAGCGATATCAACGATGTTATCTTAGTGGGCGGTCAAACCCGTATGCCATTAGTACAGAAAAAAGTGGCTGACTTCTTCGGTAAAGAGCCTCGTAAAGATGTGAACCCAGATGAAGCGGTGGCAATCGGTGCAGCCGTTCAAGGTGGTGTATTAAGCGGTTCTGTAACAGATGTATTGTTATTAGACGTTACTCCGCTTTCACTTGGTATCGAAACAATGGGTGGTGTAATGACAACCCTAATTGAGAAAAACACCACGATTCCAACTAAGAAATCACAAGTGTTCTCAACAGCGGAAGATAACCAATCCGCGGTAACAATCCACGTGTTACAAGGCGAGCGTAAACGTGCGGCGGATAATAAATCGTTAGGTCAATTCAACCTTGAAGGTATTAACCCTGCTCCACGCGGTATGCCACAAATTGAAGTAACTTTTGATATTGATGCGAACGGTATCATCAACGTGTCTGCGAAAGATAAAAACACAGGTAAAGAACAACAAATCAAAATTCAAGCATCTTCAGGCTTAAGCGATGAAGAAGTAGAACAAATGGTGCGTGATGCGGAAGCAAACGCAGAAGCAGATAAGAAATTTGAAGAGTTAGTTCAAGCCCGTAACCAAGCAGACGGTATTGCTCACGCAACCCGTAAGCAAATCACGGAAGCCGGCGATACGTTAAATGCAGACGATAAAGCGAAAATTGAAGCCGCTATTGCAGACTTAGAAACCGCTGCAAAAGGCGAAGACAAAGCGGAAATTGAAGCGAAAATCGAAGCATTAATCAAAGCATCAGAACCGTTAATGCAAGCAGCTCAAGCAAAAGCACAAGGCGGCGAGCAACCACAACAATCAGCAAAAGATGATGGCGTGGTAGATGCGGAATTTGAAGAAGTGAAAGATAATAAGTAATCTTCCGTAACTTGTAGGGGCGAAAATCTTTCGCCCCTTTTGTGTATTATTCTATCCTGGGGTAAATTGTAATTTGCCCTACAGAGAAACAAGCGGTCATATTTTAAGAAAATTTTACAAATGCTAAAACTCTACCCAACAACGGAAGCTGTGCAACCGCCGTTTTATAAAATATACGATCACAAAACTAACCGAACGGTTATTGCAACAGAAAAAGAAAACGATAGTACCCCAATCTTAATGGAAGATTTTGCGTGGTATGAGATCGTACCAACCACAGAAGAATTATTAATAGAGACTTGGAAAAATATTGAAAACCGTTCTAAGCAAGGATTGCTAAAAAGAGCTTATACCACCGATTTTGAAAAACATTTAGCGAACGGAAAAGTAGAAATTTATATTGCGGTGAATCCGCATTGTTAGTTTTGATAGCGCAAGCGTCCACGCTTGTGCTTTGAACAGCATTTGGCACAAGCGTGGATGCTTGCGCCATCTTAGTTAATTATGACAAGCGGTCATTTTTTATAAAAATTTTGCAAAAATAACGGAAAAACTATGGCAAAGAAAGATTATTACGAAGTGCTTGGACTGTCTAAAGGGGCGAGCGAGCAAGACATCAAACGAGCTTATAAACGTTTGGCGGCTAAGCATCACCCTGATAAAAATCAAGGTAGCAAAGAGTCAGAAGAGAAATTTAAAGAAATTACAGAAGCCTATGAAGTGCTGACCGACAGCGAGAAAAAAGCGATGTACGACCAATATGGACACGCAGCTTTTGAACAAGGCGGCGGCGGTGCTGGCGGATTCGGTGGTTTTGGTGGCGGTGGCTTCGGCGGCTTTGAAGACATCTTCAGCGAAATGTTTGGTGGTAGTTTCGGTGGCGGTGGTCGCCGTCAGCGTGTGGTGCGTGGCGATGATTTACGTTACGACATCGAAATCACCCTTGAAGAAGCCGTAAAAGGTTGTAAGAAAGATATTCGTATTCAAACGTTGGCGGAATGTGAGACTTGCCACGGTTCAGGGGCGGAAGCAGGGAGCAAGGTGGAAACCTGTTCTCACTGTCACGGCTCTGGTCGTATTCGCCGTCAGCAAGGTTTCTTTGTAACAGAAGCGGTTTGTCCGAGTTGTCACGGCACAGGAAAACGCATTGAAAAACCTTGTCATTCTTGCCACGGCGATGGACGTGTTCAGAAAGCGAAAAACTTATCTGTTACCATTCCGGCAGGTGTGGATACCGGCAATCAGCTTCGCTTATCAGGTGAAGGTGCTGCAGGTGAGAACGGCGCTCCGGCAGGCGATTTATACGTTGTTATCCACGTTAAAGAACACGATATTTTTGAGCGTGATGGTTCAAACTTATATTGTGAAGTGCCAATCAGCTTTACCCTTGCAGCATTAGGTGGCGAAATTGAAGTGCCAACCTTAGATGGTAAGCTCAAACTGAAAATTCCCGCAGAAACTCAAACAGGCAAACTATTCCGTGTGCGTGGTAAGGGCGTGGCAAGTGCCAGAGGCGGCTACACCGGCGATTTAATCTGCAAAGTGGTTATTGAAACCCCGGTGAATTTAAACGAAGAACAAAAAGCACTCCTTCACCAATTTGAAGAAAGTTTAGAGGGTAAAGCACAACACCGCCCAAAACACGAAGGCTTTTTTGATGGCGTGAAGAAATTTTTTGATAATTTAGGGAAATAAATCCACCATCTTATTGATTAAAAAGTACCTGTCTCAGATAGGTACTTTTTTCTTTATACATTTGCAAAAAATTTACTAAAATCAGCCGCTTGTATCACACCTATAAATAGGTGACAATTATAATCAGCTATTAAACAGCAAATTTTAATAGTCCTAAATTATCGAATTAATAGATTGCGAAAAAAAACCTGATCTCTATAATCAATACTCGAATTGATTACCTATCTTACTTTTTATGAGGATTCTATTATGTCAAAATGTCCTGTTGTACATTTAACAAGAAACAACGGTGCACCTGTTGTTGATAACCAAAACAGCTTAACTGCTGGTCCACGTGGTCCATTATTAGCTCAAGATTTATGGTTAAACGAAAAATTAGCTAACTTCGTACGTGAAGTGATTCCTGAGCGTCGTATGCACGCTAAAGGTTCCGGTGCATTCGGTACTTTCACCGTAACTAATGACATCACTAAATATACTCGTGCTGCAATCTTCAGCCAAGTTGGTAAAAAAACTGAAATGTTTGCTCGTTTCACAACTGTAGCGGGTGAGCGTGGTGCAGCAGATGCTGAGCGTGATATTCGTGGTTTCGCATTAAAATTCTATACTGAAGAAGGTAACTGGGATATGGTTGGTAACAACACGCCTGTATTCTTCCTACGTGATCCACGTAAATTCCCGGATTTAAACAAAGCAGTTAAACGTGACCCTCGTACCAATATGCGTTCTGCAACAAACAACTGGGATTTCTGGACATTATTACCTGAAGCATTCCACCAAGTTACTATCGTAATGAGTGATCGTGGTATCCCTGCTTCTTACCGTCATATGCACGGCTTTGGTTCACACACTTACAGCTTCATCAATGCTGAAAATGAGCGTTTCTGGGTGAAATTCCACTTCCGTACACAACAAGGTATCAAAAACTTAACAAACGAAGAAGCAGCTGCAATCATTGCAAACGATCGCGAAAGCCACCAACGTGATTTATACGAAGCAATCGAGCGTGGTGATTTCCCGAAATGGAAAATGTATGTGCAAATTATGCCTGAAACTGATGCAGACAAAGTACCATACCACCCATTCGATTTAACAAAAGTATGGCCAAAATCAGACTACCCATTAATTGAAGTAGGTGAGTTTGAATTAAACCGTAACCCAGAAAACTTCTTTGCTGATGTTGAGCAATCTGCTTTCGCACCAAGCAACTTAGTACCGGGTATCAGCGTGTCTCCAGACCGTATGTTACAAGCTCGTTTATTTAACTATGCGGACGCTCAACGTTACCGTTTAGGTGTAAACCACCACCAAATCCCTGTAAACGCACCACGTTGCCCGGTACACAGCAACGCACGTGATGGTCAAGGTCGTGTGGACGGTAACTACGGTAGCACAATCCACTACGAACCAAACAGCTTCGGTAAATGGCAAGAACAAGCTCAATACGCTGAGCCACCACTAAAAATCAGCGGTGATGCAGCACACTGGGATTATCGTGAAGATGATTCAGACTACTTCAGCCAACCACGCGTATTGTTCAACAATATGAGCGATGAGCAAAAACAAGCATTATTCAACAATACTGCTGCAGGTATGGGCGATGCGTTAGATTTCATCAAATACCGTCATATCCGTAACTGCTATGCTTGTGACCCAGCATATGGTGAAGGTGTTGCTAAAGCATTAGGTATGACTGTTGAAGATGCAATCGCAGCTCGTGCAACAGACCCAGCATTAGGTCAGCCAGGTTTACTATAATTCCTGATTAAATATTACATAGAAAAAGCTCTACGAAAGTAGAGCTTTTTTATTACTTAGTATTTGTAAAATTATTTAACAACCGTAATTTCCCATAGTGCATCGCCAATTTGCTGGTAATCGGTTACCTCATAACCTTCTTCCTCTGCCCAGTTTGGAATAGCTTCTGTTGCTTGTGTGCAATCGAATTCAATTGTTAAGCTATCGCCTTTATTTAATTTTGCCATAGCTGCTTTTGCTTCTACTAAAGGAAATGGGCAAACAAGCCCTGAAGCGGGTAAACGTACATTCATAGTCATAACTCCTTAAAAATTAACCTTTTAAACGTTGTGGGCGAATAATAGTAAAATACGCACCAACCGATGTGCCTAAAATCATAATAGGCAATGAAATCCAACCTTGCCAAGAGAAAAGGCTGTTTCAACCAAACCATTACCGATAGAGCAACCACCAGCAAGACTTGCACCAATCCCCATTAATGCACCGCCGCCTGCACTGCGTAACATTGTAGTTGTATCTGGCACTCTAAAGCGAAATTCATTTGAGAATTTTGCGGCAATAAATGAGCCAATTAAGATCCCTAACACTAAGAAAACACCCCAGTTAATGAATTTATCATCGCCAAATACAATGTATTGAATAATGTTTGCACTCGGTGTGGTAATGCCTAAACCAAAATTTCTCCCTGCAGCATTACTTAACGGCCACGCTAATAATGCAATCAAACCAACTAATACCGCTGTTACAAATGGGTGCCAAAGTTTTTCAAATAGAATATGGGCTAAGCCTGTTTTGCGTGGTTTTAAGGCAATAGTTTTGCCTCTTGGCTTTCTTAAATGAGGAATAGTTAATATTAAAGTAACAGCAGTTAAAATAAAGACTAAGATCCAAGGTGGAATACCAAAGGTTTCGTGAATAGTGCGTTGTTCAATAACATTACTTTTTAGTTCTTGATTAATAGGGGATAGTACACCTGTTCTCATTGAAGCGGAAAACAGCCCATAAACAATTAAGGCGACCCAACTACCAATTAACCCTTCACCGGCACGATACCAAGTTCCTGTTGCCCCCCCTGCATAGATAATACCAATGCCGAAAAGAAATGCCCCAATAAGTACGGCAAGTAGCGGTAAGCTTTCCGCAGGAGACTCAAAAGAACCAGCCTCATATAACAACCAAATGCCGATAGATTGCACTGTAATTGCAATTAGAAGTGCCACAAACATTCGGCTGCTTTTCGTTACATAGAGATCACGAAATGCCCCTGTAATACAGAAACGTCCTCTCTGTATTACAAATACCGAGTAGGAAACCACATAATAGTCCTGTTAATAACATAAAAAATACCTCCTAAAAATTAATTTAGGAGGTATTAAGTACAAAGCCGTCTAGAAAGCTAATAATCTTTAGCAAGACAATATTTCATTTCGTTATATAAAATGTATGCTAGCTAAATATGTGGAATTACATCATCTGAACCGCCGAGTTTATTTAATGCGACCCGTCTTGGATCAACCATTTTTGCTTTTTTAATCATTGGCTCAACGGTTGAACCTTGTACTAGAATGGAGAAAGTGACGACCGCATAGGTCATCAACAAAATCAAATCTCGCACATCAAGATTGCCTTCTGAACTAGAGATCATCGCAGAACCCGTTGGTACGGCAAGTGCCATTGCTAATGCTAAACCACCTCGTAAACCGCCCCACGTCATAATTTTTAAGGTGTAAGGGTTATAGGTGCGGAAACGTTTTAACACTTGGTATGGAATCCATAAGCTGATATAGCGAGAAAGCAAACAGATTGGAATAGCTGCAAGCATCAGCACACCGCCAATAAAGGTAAAATCAACCAAGAGTGTACTTAAACCGATAAGTAGGAACAAGAGATAGTTAAGAGAATGGTCGATCATTTCCCAAAAGTGGTCGAGGTATTTTTGGCTCTGTTCGGAAAAACCTGAACGGCGTGTCCAGTTACCAATCATAATCCCTGCTACCACCATTGTTAATGCACCTGAAACGTGCAAGTAATTCGCAATCACAAAGCCAACAGTTGGAATAGTGAGCGTGATTAAAATCTCAAGGCTTCCGTCATCGGTTGCCGAAATAAATTTATGGGCGATAAAGCCTGTTAATAAGCCAAATAAAATACCGCCTACCGCTTCTTGTAAGAACAACCCCACTACCCCACCAAATGTCGGCTCTTGCCCACCGAATGCCACAGCAAAAATGGTAGTAAAAATCACTAAACCGATACCATCGTTGAATAAAGACTCGCCCTCAACGTGCATAGAAAGGCGTTTCGGCGCTTTTAGGCTTTTGATAATTGCAAGCACGGCTATCGGGTCTGTTGGTGAAATGAGCGAGCCAAATAACAAACAGTAAACAAAGGCAATATCTAAACCACATAATCTGGCTATAAGATAAATTAAACCGCCGATTAAGAAAGTAGAAATCAAGGTAGAAATTAACGCATATACCGCTATTTCACGATGTTGCTCTTTCATTAACGGAAGTTTAATGCCTAGTGAACCTGCAAAAAGCAAGAAGCCTAGCATACCGTTTAATAAGAAACTTTTGAAATCAAGCTGTTCGAAAATAGAAATGGCAAGTTGATCAACGTTAAACCAGCCAAGAGAACCGAAGGTAAGAATAAGGAGAGAACCAATAAGAGCAGAAGCAGTAATCGCAATGGTAGTTTGAATATTTTCATTTATTTTCCTTGTAAAAAAGGAAATAAACATTGCAAGCCCAAATAGCAAGCAGATATAAGAGTAAAGCTGCATAAAATTTTCCTGTAAATATAAAAACTGGCAGCTAGTGTAAACGTTATTTTGTGGAATATCTATATAAAAAATAGGCAGAGTGATTATTGATTATTCTCTGCCTATATCTGTTATCTTCTGATAAGGAGTTTCTCTAAAATGTGGTGATAAACCTCACCACATTTGGCTAAATCTTCCACGCTCACACACTCATTCACTTTATGAATAGTGGCGTTGAGAGGTCCAAACTCCACCACTTCTGTTCCCATTAAAGCAATAAATCTGCCGTCTGATGTACCACCGCCGGTATCTAAACGAGGTGTAATTTTTGTCACATTTTCGACCGCTTGCACTGCCGCTTCTACCAGTCTTCCATTACCTGCAAGGAAAGGCTTGCCCGATAAATTCCAGCTAATACGGTATTTCAAACCGTGTTTTGCTAACATTTCCGCCACTTTAGCTTTAATGATTTCATCGGTTACTTCAGTGCAATAACGTAAATTAAACTGCACATAAAGTTCGCCTGGAATGACATTATTGCTGCCTGTACCGGCTTTAATATTTGCTACTTGTAAGCTGGTTGGTGGGAAAAATTCGTTGCCGTTATCCCATTGGTATTGAGTTAGCTCAGTTAAAAAGCCAAGTGAGGTATGCACTGGGTTTTCCGCTAAATGTGGATAAGCAACGTGTCCTTGAATGCCCTCGATATAGAGCTCTGCCGTAATTGAGCCACGTCTGCCGTTTTTAATCACATCGCCCAGCACTTTACTGCTAGACGGCTCTCCCACTACCGCATAATGCACGGCTTCGTTACGAGCCATTAAGGTTTCGACCACTTTTACCGTGCCATCTTTTGCTGCAGCTTCTTCATCAGAGGTGATCAGCAACGCGACTTTACCTTTGTGATTAGGGTTATTTTTCACAAAGGTTTCGGCAGCCACCACTAATGCAGACAGCGATCCTTTCATATCAGCCGCCCCTCGCCCATAAAGCATTCCATCAACAATTTCAGCCGAAAATGGCGGATATTGCCATTGGCTTTCTTCACCCACAGGCACAACATCGGTATGCCCTGCAAAGGCAATACAAGGCTCATTTTTACCATTTTCCGTGCCGTGAGTTGCCCACATATTCAAGGTATCGCCAAACGGCAACCATTCAATTTGGAAGCCCACTTTACTTAAGCGCTCAGCAATTTCCTGTTGGCAGCCTTTATCTTTTGGGCTAATAGAATCACGGCGGATTAGGTTTTGAGCGAGAGAGATAATTTCGTTTTTCATAAGATTACAAGCGGTTGTTTTTTGTGAGATTTTTACCAATGCTCTCTCCCCTTGTGGGAGAGGGTAAGTAATAGGTTATTTTTATGTTTATTAGCTAAACGCAGCCATATACTCTTTTTCATTAAACCCAAGCAAGACAATGTCATTTTGAATCACAATCGGGCGTTTAATGAGAGTTGGTTGCTCGGTTAACACTTTTAATGCGGTTTCACGGTTAAGATTATTTTTAATCGCATCATCTAAATTTCGCCAAGTGGTGCTACGTTTATTGACTAAATTTTCCCAGCCGAATTTTGCTTCCATTTCCGCTAACCAATCAGCATTCAAACCGTCCATACGGTAATCGTGAAGTTGTGGGTTTTGGTTGTTATCTTCCAACCATTTCAAGGCTTTTTTCACGGTATCGCAATTTTTAATACCATAAACTAATGTTGTCATTTTTACTCCTAAAAATCCTAAAATTAATTATCTGCGTCAATCGTAGCCTGCCAAATTTTCAGCATATCGGCGGTTTCCGCCACATCGTGAACACGCAAAATTTTTGCCCCATTCTGCACAGCAATCAAGGCAGCAGCCACAGAACCAACCACACGTTGCTCCACAGGTTTATCTAACACCGCCCCAATCATCGACTTACGAGAAAGCCCCGCAAGCACAGGAAAGCCAGAATCTACAAAGGCTTTAAAATGTTTAAGTAATTGATAATTGTGCTTCACCGTTTTACCAAAACCAAAGCCCGGGTCTAAAATAATATGCTCTTTGGGAATGCCTGCCGTAATACAAGCAAAAATCCGTTGATTTAAGAAATCCGCTACTTCTTCCAATACATCATCATATTCTGGATTTTGTTGCATATTTTGCGGATTACCTTGCATATGCATTAAACAGACGGGTAGCCCAAGCTCAGCCGCCATTTCTAGGGCATTTGGCTCAGTTAAAGCTCGGATATCATTAATCATATCCATACCCACTTTTGCCGCTTGCCTAAATACTTCCGCTTTGGAGCTATCGACTGAAATCAAGCAATCAAAACGGCTGTGAATGGCTTCCACCACTGGCACAACACGCTCAAGCTCTTCTTCTAGTGTTACAATCGCTGCATTCGGGCGAGTAGATTCCCCGCCCACATCAATAATGCTTGCCCTTTCATTGAGCATTTTCTCAACTTGGAACAAGGCTTTATCGAGGGAGAAAAACTTGCCCGAATCTGAGAATGAATCAGGCGTGAAGTTTAAAATCCCCATAATTTGTGGCTTGGTTAAATCTAACAAGCGGTCATTTTTTTGAAAATTTTTAAAATGGATTTGCATTGCTTTTTTATAAATAATGATCGTATGTAGGGGTGGGGCCGGTGCCCACCCGTAAATTAATATCCTATGCAGACAGGCACAGGACCTGTCCCTACTGATATAGAACTTGACAACCCTACTAATAAAAGGAAAGAGGAAATAATAATCTACTTCTCAGCTCTTAACTTTGCCAACACGCCTTTTAAGGTTTTATCTAACGTTGCGGTAATTACCATCTCTTCCCCCGTTTTTGGGTGTTCAAAACGAATGAAATAGGCGTGTAGAAATAAGCGATGTAAACCGGCTTCTTTCATTTTGCTGTCGAAATCGCTATCGCCATATTTATCGTCTAAAGCGATTGGGTGTCCTGCATATTGGGTGTGAACACGGATTTGATGTGTTCTACCCGTAACAGGTGAGGCTTTAACGAGAGTTGCATTCGTATAACGCTCTTCAATGCTAAAACGAGTTTCAGAAGGCTTGCCTTCTTCGCTCACTCGTACAATTCGTTCGCCACTTGCCAATTCGTTTTTTAATAGTGGGGCTTTAATCACTTTGGTATGAGCCTGCCATTGCCCTCGTACTAAGGCTAAATAATCTTTTTGCACCACTTTTTCACGCAGTTGCTCGTGGAGTGAACGCAATGCGGAACGTTTTTTGGCAACTAACAAAATGCCTGAGGTATCACGGTCAATGCGATGAACCAGCTCTAAAAAGCGCGCTTGCGGACGTAACGCTCTTAACGCTTCAATCACACCGAAACTCAAGCCACTTCCGCCGTGCACCGCAATGCCCGATGGCTTGTTAATGACGAGCATCGAATCATCTTCATACAGAATTTGGCTTTCTAGCTCTGCCACTTTATTTAATTTAGTGGAGATCTGCGGTTCGTTTTTCTCCGCTACACGTACAGGGGGTACACGCACTACATCATCCGCTTGCAGTTTGTATTCAGGCTTAATTCGCCCCTTATTTACTCGCACTTCGCCTTTACGCACAATGCGGTAAATCAAACTTTTCGGTACGCCTTTAAGTTTTACCAATAAAAAATTATCTAAACGCTGCCCCGCTTCATCTTCACTAATCGTGAAAAATTGAACGCTGGCACTAATTACTTTTTCTGTTGCCATTCTTTTGTCTTTTAGGGAAAATATTGCCCTAAATTCTAACACAAAACCGCTAGCCTATTAGCCGGTTGGCTAAATTTTTCATTTTTATTTTAAGGAACCAATATGACGAATAAAACCGTAGAACAAGTAGTTGAAGCCACTCCCAAAATTGATGTCGTCGCTCAAACAGGCGAAGTGATCAATAAAGTCAGCAATATGAATTTAAACACGATGCTTAATGAATGGATTATTCCTTATGGCACGAAAGTTCTTCTTGCGATTGCTATCTTCGTTATCGGTAAATTTCTTGCTCAAATTATCAGTAAATTACTCGGTAAAGCTGCATTAAAATCTACTAGAGATGAAATGCTACAAAGTTTCATCAAATCTATTAGCTATTTCTTACTGCTATTAATTGTTGTGATTGCATCACTTTCACAATTAGGTATTAATACCAGCTCGCTGGTTGCCTTAATCGGTGCGGCAGGTTTAGCGATTGGTCTATCACTACAAAACTCATTACAAAACTTTGCAGCCGGTGTGATGTTATTAATCTTCAAACCGTTCCAAAAAGGCGATTTTATTGAAACCGGAGGAATGTCCGGTACGGTTGAGCGAATGGGGATTTTAGTATTAGAACTTCGTACCGGTGATAATAAAACCTTGCTTATTCCAAATGGTAAAGTATTTTCAGACAGCATTGTAAACTACTCAAACAATCCTACTCGCCGTATTGATTTTACCTTTGATATTTCCTATGAATCTAACTTAAAAGAAGCAAAAGAGATTATCCAACGTATTTTAGAAAACAATGTTTATGTGTTAAAAGAGCCTGCTCCTGTTGTAGCAGTGGGTGCTTTAGCGGCAAACAGCGTACAGTTGGTGGTTCGCCCTTGGGTGCAAACCCCAAATTACTGGGCAGCTTATTGGGAAATTATCGAACAAGTTAAATTAGCCTTTGGTGAAGCAGGTGTATCTATTCCGTATAACCAAATGGAATTACACATTAAAAGTGGCTCGTTAGACAGCAAAGAGCAAGAAAAACGAGCGTAAGCGGTCTTTTTTAATAAAATTTTGCAAATTTAACGCTAAGGTTTATACTCTAACTAAATGACTTAAGAACAGGAGCATATTATGCGTATTGATACCTCTGAGCTTTGCGATCTTTATTCCGACCAAGTTGATGTTGTTGAGCCGATTTTCTCGAGCTTCGGGGGGGCTTCATCATTCTTCGGTAAAATTACCACAGTAAAATGTTTTGAGAGCAACGGTTTAATTGCCGAAGTGCTGGAAGAAGAGGGCGAAGGGCGTGTGTTATTAGTTGATGGTGGCGGTGCAGTTCGCCGTGCATTAATTGATGCAGAGCTGGCTCAACTGGCGATGGATAACGGCTGGGAAGGGATTATCGTTTATGGCGCTGTTCGTCAGTTAGATATTTTGGAAAGATTAGATATCGGCATTCACGCACTTGCTCCAATTCCAGTAGGAGCTGATAACACCGATATTGGTGAGGTGGATACTCCTGTTAATTTTGGCGGCGTAACCTTCTTCCCTGAAGATTATGTTTATGCTGATTTAACCGGCATTATTCTTTCACCAGAATTGTTAGATTTAAACGATATTAGCGAATAAATTTGCAAAAACCTTCCGAAAACCGACCGCTTGTATGGTCGGTTTTTTATTTCCTACCCATTAAAAATTTAAATAAAAATCTTGAGTAAGCTGTTTAAATTCAGCGGTGTAGTGATTATTCAGATCATAAATAATCAACACTTTTTGCTCACAAGCGGTCTTTTTTTCTGAAAAACTAACAATTTGTCGTTTAGCGGTTTTACCGACTTTGGTATAAATATGCCATTGTTCGGTGCAACACAAGCCAATTTCGGGGCTTTGTAAAATGAGTTTTTCTGCGGCTTCCGTAGGTAAAATCATAGTAATGCTGCCATTCTCCGCCAGCCAGCTTTTTGCTTGGTAGAGCCAATCAAAATGACTCGAGCTATTCACGGAGCGGGCCAAATCTCGCTCTTCGGTTCTCGCTGCTAGAGAATCTTCAAAGTAGGGTGGATTACTGACAATTAAATCAAATTTCTGATCAAACTGTTGTTGCATTACATCGCCTTGTAAAACCGTAATACGATTTGCCCACTCAGAACTTTTAGCATTTTCGACCGCTTGTTGGT
Source organism: Mannheimia kashgarensis (assembly GCF_041807705.1). NCBI lineage: Bacteria > Pseudomonadati > Pseudomonadota > Gammaproteobacteria > Pasteurellales > Pasteurellaceae > Mannheimia > Mannheimia kashgarensis. The sequence continues at coordinate 12,829 of NZ_JBGTYY010000025.1, read as the reverse complement.
AAGCACTTGTCTCAACTTCTAGTGCGGTAATTTGGCAGTTTCTATTTGTGCGTTGGGCAAGCATTATCGCAATTAAGCCCGAACCTGTGCCTAAGTCTAAGATTTGCTGAACATTTTTAACCTGAGCAATTGCCCCAAGCAAAATACCATCAGTATTGACCTTCATTGCGCATTTATCGTGCTGAATAAAAAATTGTTTGAATTGAAAACCGTTCGACATAGTGATTAAAAAATAAAACCCCGATAAATATCGGGGTTGAAACCATAAAAATTATTATGAGTTACAAGAACAACCTTGTGCGTAGTCTGAACATTCTGCACAAGCTGCTGTGAACATCCACACTAATTTTTCTTGCTCTTTGATGTAATCACTCATTTGAGAGGCTGTACCTTCATCATCAGCATCATTTGCAAGAGCTAGGATTTCACGTTGCTGAGTTAAAAGTACTTTGAAGCCGTCTAATGTGCCTCTTAAACACTCTTGAGCAGCTGAAACACCAATATGCTCTTTAATTTGAGAACGTGTTAAGTATTGGCTGAACGCGTTGTTTGGTGTATGACCTAAGGTTAAAATACGCTCTGCAATTTCATCTACTTTAGACACTAAATCATCATAGATCTCTTCAAATTTTGCGTGTAATTCAAAGAAGTTTACACCACGAACGTTCCAGTGGTAACCGCGTACGTTAGTGTAAAACACTTGATAGGTTGCTAATAAACCGTTTAATTCATCTGCTAATTTTTTTGCGACTTCTTTATCTAAACCGATATTTGACATTGCCATAATATACTCCTGTTATTAATAATTTATTGTTCAATTAAATTGCCTACCGCTTATTTAATTTGTGGTTATATTACTACTCAAATAGCAAAGTGGCAAATGGTTATAATATATACTTATCATAGGAGAAACTTATCATAACACACATCTTGAATGATAATAACTATCAAATTTATTCCTATTCTTTCGGGGCAACTTCTTCAATTGGAATAGATTGCTTATCTTCTGCCTCTTCAGCTTTCGGGTTTGAATTATTTTCTTTCTTCAATGAAAGAGCGTCCCATACACTTGGTTTCGTCGCAACGACTGTGCCTGCGCTGGTACAATAACGTTGCCCTTTATCACGCCATACTGGGATTTGCCTACCGCTATCGCAATTCCAACTACCGTAACTGTTAATCCCTACCCATTGCATCGTATCTAATTTTGGTAATTTATATGCCTGCGGTAAAGCTCGTTCAATATATTGCCTATAAACATATAACGCACCGCTTGAACCAGTTAGATTGGTATCGGTATTGTTATCTTTACCCAGCCATACAGTCGTAACGTGTTCACCATCAATGCCAACAAACCAAGTATCCCTTGCGTTATTGGTTGTCCCTGTTTTACCTGCCAATTTTAACTTGGCAAAGCCATTTTGCAGGCTTCGTGCCGTGCCTCGCTCAACCACTTGCTGCATCGCATACATCGTCTGCACCGCTGCTTCCGGCGGTAGTACTTGCTCACTCGCTTTGCTATTATCACGTTGATAGAACATCTCGCCATTATGGGAAATAATCGCTTCAATCGTAGTTAATGGTGTTTTTAACCCTTCATTTGCAATCACTTGGTAAGAGCGTGTTACATCATAGGGTGAAATCGAATAAGAGCCTAACAAGGTTGATGGATATGGCGGAATTTCAGCAGTATCCCAGCCCATCTCTTTTTGTTTGGCGATCACTTTCTTTAACCCCACTTTCATACCGATATTAACGGTTGGAATATTCAGTGAACGAACGAGAGCGTCCATAAACATTACCGAGCCGCTAAAACTGCGGTCATAATTTCGAGGTGTCCAATAGGTTGAGCCAACTTTAATTGAAATCTGTCTGTTCTGAATTGGCGTATTTAAGCGGAAAAGTTCCGGTTGAGCTAACGCAATCGCATAAATAGACGGCTTCACCAGAGAGCCGATCTGACGTTTAGACTGAATGGCACGGTTAAAGCCGGCAAATTGGGTTAAACGGTCGCCCACAATCGCTCTCACTTTACCTGTGCGATATTCCGCCACCACAATCGCAGATTGCAGATCGCTAACTTTCTTATTGTTCGCTTCTAAATCTTCTAGGCCATTAATCACCGCTTGTTCTGCTGAACGCTGCTGTTTGCGATCTAAGGTGGTGAAAATTTTCGTGCCGGAAAGTTGAGCCGCTTTCACTTCACCCAACTCATTTTTCAAATCACGGGTTAATGCCTGCATAAAGGCAGGCTGTTCACGGTAAATCGTGCCTTTTTCACGCACATTTAATGGGCGAGTGCTTAACAGATCATAAAGCTCTTGGTTAATCACTTGATGTTCAAGCAATAAACGCAACACCACATTACGGCGTTCGGTTGCACCTTGCGGATTTCGCCACGGATTATAAAGCGATGGGCCTTTTACCATACCCACTAATAAAGCGATTTGATCTAAGCTAATCTCTTGAATCGGGCGACCAAAATAGAATTGGCTTGCGAGTGCAAAGCCGTGAATTTGATAGCTACCATTTTGCCCTAAATAAATTTCGTTTAAATAGGTTTCTAAAATATGGTTTTTTTCATAGCGGAAATCCAAGATCACCGACATCAAGGCTTCATTGATCTTACGCACGAGCGATCTCTCATTAGTTAAAAACAAGTTTTTAACCAACTGCTGAGTTAAGGTACTACCCCCTTGCACCGTTCTGCCTGCCTGATAGTTTGTGACTAACGCACGGGCAATCCCAATCGGGCTGATACCATCGTGCTGATAAAAGCGGCGATCTTCGGTTAAAATCAGCGATTCAATCAACAAACGAGGATATTCTTGCAGTTTTAACGCTTGGCGTTCTTCATCGCTATCAGAATGCAGCATTGCCAACAGTTTTGGATCTAAACGAAACTCTTCGATCAACTTACCCTGCACAAGATCTTCGATGTACGTTAATTTGTCATCTTTAAAGGTTAAACGCAGCACACGCTGGGCTTCAGGCGTTTCAGGGAAAGGGAAAGCACGGCGGAGCAACACTAAACGATTTTCCTCAATTTTGAAATCGCCCGGTGTGGCAACCTGTGAAACTTGACGATAGCCGTTATCCAACAACACCTGTTTAGCTTGTTCAAGTGTTAAGCCATCTTCAATTTTAATGCTTTCAATGCGAGCATACACCTCAGCAGGCAATTCCCAAACCTGCCCGTCCATTTTGCTACGGATTTTACCGTCTAGGTAAATGCCGTAAAAAGCAACACTACAAGCCCCAATCAGGCCAAGTTTGAATAGGGTGGTAAGAATGTAGCTTCTCTTTTTCGGCTTACGTTCAGGCTCTTCTTGGTGATGTTCGTTTAACTCAACGTCTGACATAAAATTAACTGGTAGGTGCGAGTCCTGTGCCCACCCAATAAACAAAATTTCGGGCGGGCACAGGACCCGCCCCTACAGATATTGCAAAAACCTATAAAAATTTGACCGCTTGTATACTTGTATCAATTACGGATTACGGCGAAATTTGCTGAAATCTGGCTCACGTTTTTCGTTAAACGCATTACGCCCTTCTTGACCTTCTTCTGTCATATAGAACAACATCGTAGCGTTGCCCGCTAATTCTTGAAGACCTGCTTGCCCATCGCAATCTGCATTTAATGCGGCTTTTAAGCAACGTAAAGCGATTGGGCTGTTTTGTAGCATTTCACGACACCAACGCACGGTTTCTTTCTCTAAATCAGCATAAGGCACAACAGTGTTTACTAATCCCATATCTAACGCTTCTTGAGCATTGTATTGACGGCATAAGAACCAAATTTCACGGGCTTTTTTCTGACCAACAAGGCGAGCCATATAGCTTGCCCCCCAGCCGCCATCAAATGAACCCACTTTCGGACCTGTTTGACCGAATTTCGCATTATCCGCAGCAATGGTTAAATCACATAACATATGTAGAACGTGTCCACCACCGATGGCATAACCTGCCACCATTGCCACCACAGGTTTCGGACAAGTACGAATATCACGTTGAAAATCCAATACGTTTAAGTGATGCACACCGCTTTCATCTTTATAGCCGCCGTAGTCGCCACGCACTTTTTGGTCGCCACCTGCACAGAACGCATATTCGCCCTCACCTGTTAAAACGATCACGCCGATCTTTTCATCAAAACGAGCGTCAGAGAAGGCTTCGATCATCTCTTTTACCGTGTGAGGACGGAAAGCGTTACGCACTTCCGGGCGGTTAATAGTGATTTTTGCGATACCGTCTGTTGATTTGTGGTAACGAATATCGGTGTAGCCTTCGCTGTGGTCTACCCATTCCACCGGTGCATATAAAAATTCTTCGCTTGGATATAACATTGCTTAATTCCTTCAAAAAATAGTCAAAAAATTGATGTGATTATAGCGGAATTGGAGGGAAAAGAAAATTTGTCTACGATCCTTATTTTTTGTGATCCCCCTCACAATTCCACACATTACTCATTGCCCTATTTTATAACTGAATTAAGGTATTAACATTTATGTTTTTTGATAATGGGGCTTTTATGTCGTTACCGAATTACTACCAAGATCCAAATGTGCTACACATTAATCGCATTCCGCACCACGCTTATTTTATTCCATTTCAAAAAGGGCAAACGCCCAACCAATTAGCACGAGAAACATCAAAACACTTTACTTTGCTTAATGACGAGTGGGATTTTAATTTCTACAACAGCCCACACGATCTGCCAGATGATTTTCTCAACGCTACTTTCGCTCACAAAATTCCTGTGCCGTCTAACTGGCAAACAGAGGGCTTTGATGCTCATCAATACACCAACATCAATTACCCGATTCCGTTCGATCTGCCTTATGTACCGCACGATAATCCTTGCGGTGTTTATCAGCGTGAAATTGCGTTTGAGCCGAAAGCAGGTAAGCGTTATTTACTCAACTTTGAGGGGGTGGATTCCTGCTTGTTTGTGTATTTGAATGGCGACTTTGTTGGTTACGGGCAAATCAGCCACAGCACCAATGAATTTGAGATTACAAAGCACCTTAAGCAAGGTAAAAATAGCCTTGTGGTTGTGGTGCTGAAATGGTGCGATGGCAGTTATTTGGAAGATCAAGACAAATTCCGAATGTCGGGCATTTTCCGTGATCTGTACATTTTGGAACGTGAGAAAAATTACCTGCAAGATTTCTTTATTCAATATCAGCTTAGTGAAGATTTAACCCAAGCGAATTTGAGCGTAGAAACCCTATTTTCCAACCAGCCCGAAGACGTGCATTTTCAACTGTTTGATCCACAAGGCAACCTCGTTTGCGAGCAAACAAGCGGTCATTTTTTTGCAGAAATTTGCAACTTAGCGTTATGGAATGCGGAAGAGCCGCAACTCTACACGTTATGCTTGAGCTACCAAAATGAAATCATCGAGCAGAAAATTGGCTTCCGCCAAATTCGGGTGGAAAATGGCGTGCTGTTATTTAACAACAAACCGATTAAATTCAAAGGGGTAAACCGCCACGACTCCGACCCCGTAACCGGCTATGCCATCAGCCGTGAGCAAGCATTAATCGATTTACGGTTGATGAAAGAGCATAACATTAACGCCATTCGTACCGCTCATTATCCAAATTCCCCTTGGTTTACCGAGCTGTGCGATCAACTGGGCTTTTATGTGATTGCCGAAAGCGATATTGAATCGCACGGCTCGAGTGCAGTTTATATTGAAAGCCCTGAAAACAGCATTTTCCTCAACGTACCAAACCCGAATAAACAGGAAGAAATCCGCCAACAAGCGGTCGATAATTTCTGTTATTTTGCAAGAGATCCTGATTTTAAAGCAGCAATTTTAGATCGCAACATCGCCAATGTGGAGCGAGATAAAAACCGCACTTCTGTAATTATTTGGTCTTTAGGGAATGAGTCGGGTTTTGGCGAGAATTTTGAAGCGGCGGCTCGCTGGGTAAAAGAGCGAGACGCGAGCCGTTTAACCCATTATGAAGGCTCAATCTATCAGCATTCCGCTTATCAAAACGATTTATCGAACTTAGATTTATACAGCGAAATGTACCCTAGCACCGAAAGATTAGACGAATACTTTGCCGACCCAGCAAATCGCAAGCCGTTTATTCTGTGCGAATATTCACACGCAATGGGCAATTCCAACGGCGATATGGAAGATTATTGGCAAACTTTCCAGCAATATTCAGGAGCGTGCGGTGGTTTTGTGTGGGAATGGTGCGATCACGCCCCACTTCTGCCAAATTCTGATAAATACGGCTACGGTGGCGATTTTGGCGAAACCTTGCACGATAGCAATTTCTGTATGGACGGCTTAGTTTCACAACACCGCATTCCGCACAGTAATTTGCTTGAAGTGAAAAATGTCAATCGCCCTGTACGAGCAGAGTTAAAAGCGGGCAAAATCTGGCTGAAAAATCAGTTAGATTTTACCAATCTTGCCGATTACCTTACCGTTCATTACACGTTCAGTGAAAATGGCGAAACCACTCAGCAGGGGCAGTTATTGGTAAATTGTGAACCAAATCAGACCGCTTGTTTAGCCCTAGATTTACCTCAACCAAACGACAAGTTGCAGCTTTTAACCCTTGATTATCGCTTGAATGACAGCACGGCATTATTGGCAAAAGAGCATCATTTAGGATTTGATCAAATTATATTAAATGACAAAACGGTCAAACCTGCATTAAAAGCACGCCCACAAGCGGTCATTTTTGTGCAAAATTTTGCAAATGAATGGCAGATCCAAAATGGCGAATACCGTTACACTTTCGATAAACGCAAAGGGATTTTTAAATCCATTGAAAAAAATGAAGAGCCGATTATCGAGCAACCGCTTGATTTCAATCTCTGGCGAGCCCCAATCGATAACGACCGCTTAATCCGAGAATTTTGGCAAAAAGCGGGTTACGATAAATGCTACACCCGAGCTTACCATTCAGAGCTTACCCAAGATGAAAACGGCGTTACTATTGTGGCGGAATGTGGCATTGTAGCAACGGCACAAAGCCGAATTTTAACGCTGGAAGTGGTTTATCGTATTTCGCTCACGGGAGAAATTAAAATCAGCGTTAAAGCCAAACGCCCAGCCCATTTGCCATTTTTACCTCGTTTTGGGCTGCGTTTCTTCCTCAACAAAACCGATAACCAAGTGGAATATTTTGGTTATGGCGAGCGAGAAAGTTATATTGATAAACACCATTTAGCGAAGCTCGGCATTTATCAAATCAATGCGAGAGAAAACCATACGGATTATCTCAAACCGCAAGAAAACGGCAGCCATTTCGGCACGCATTATGTGAAAGCAAAAGATCTCGCTATTGTGGCGGAGCAGCCGTTTAGCTTTAACCTCTCGCCTTATACGCAAGAGGAATTAACCTCAAAAACCCATAGCTATGATTTGCAAGAAAGCCGTTCAACGATATTGTGTGTGGATTACAAAATGAGTGGTATCGGCTCAAATTCATGTGGCCCGAGCTTGAAAGAACAGTATCGGCTAAATGAAACAGCCTTTGAATGGGAAGTGAAAGTTATATTGTAACGTTACTATGAGGGGCAAATTGCAATTTGCCCCTTCGATCTTTTCTGATAACAATATGTCTTATTGTAAAGCATTCACCGCTTTTTTATAGACCTCCGATTGTTCTAATAAAATGCGAGCTGATTCGCGCAATTTATCAATATCTTTCTCTGGCAAATAAAAAGAAGTTGGAATGTTCAGTACCTCTTTTTTCAACTGACCATCAGGCAGCTCTTTTAAGCCCAAATTAACAAAAAACATCTCAATTTTGGCTTGCTGTCCGTTGGCATATTCATTCCAACTATCGCTAAATTGGCTATAGCGTTGGAGATTAATTTGTGTAGTGCTATCAATGGGAACATTGATAATCGTATTAACCACATCTTTCAAGCCGGGAACATTCGCAGATTTATCAATTTCACTTGATACTTCATTTTGAGCATTCACGTTAATCACAACAACATTTTTGACACCCAGCTCGCCAGCTCGTTTATACATATCTTCAATGCCGATAGTATCTGAAGCATCTAGCACAGAAGCTAAACCTAAATTATCTGTTAGTCCGCCATCAACTAAATGGATAAATGGGCGTTCTTTGCTATCTTGGTAAAAACTCAGGGTATGTTCTGTTTCTTCAATTTGCTTGGTGGTTAAACCATCAACTACTTTCTCTTGCTCAATAAAAGCTTTAGGCAAGTTGAAATTGCAATTCCCACCATTGTTATTGAGTGTGAGTGGGGCAAAAATCAGCGGAACAGAACTTGAAGCCGCTACTGCTCGAGCAATTTCTAAATCATTTAAGTTAAGGCAAAGTCCGTCAAAGGTTTCTTGAGTAAAAGTCAGTTGCTGACCGATATTCATATCCGTTGCACTGATGACTGCAAACGGTCCTTTACGATTTCTCACTAAATCACCAAATTTTTTGCCTTTATAAAGGGTTAAATTAAAACGTTCTTGCAGTAGATCTCCTCGCCCAAATTGAGGCGAGCTCAAACGAGGCAAATTGGAAAGTGAAAATACTTCGGTAAGAATACCTTTCTGGAAATTTGATTTTAAAAAGTTATTCGCAAACTTAGGGATAATCGCTTTCCCTTCCAACGCAAAATAAGTGGCTAATACCGAACCGCCAGACACACCAAAGGTCATATCAATATTATCGAATAATGTGTCCCCTTTCTCCGTGCCTTTCATTTTGGCTTTTTGCAATTCCTCCAACACACCATAGCCAAGTGCTGCCGCCCGTGTGCCACCACCTGAAAACATTACCATAATAATGTTGCCATCTTTAGCACCTTCTTTTAAAACGTTCTTTTGGCGGTATCCGCTCTCAAGATTAACCTGTTTAATGGTATCCACAGGTTTATAAGTAACCAAACTACAGGCAGATAATGTTGTTATTACAGCTAACATTGAAATAGATTTTATTTTCTTTAAAACTGACATAAAGACCTCTACACTAATCCCTATAAATTATAATGTTTTTTAATGCTAGCGTTAATGCAAGCGGTCAAAATTAGCTAAAAATTTGCAATATTATTTATTATGAGTAAAGAGTAACTTTCACTAGATAGGCTTTATTCTATAAACAGAAAGGGATAGAATAGCCAAAAATTTAGTTACTCTTTTAAGGAATTTATAAAATGGCAAAACAAATTGCAGTATTAATTGGCAGCAACAGCAAAACTTCATTTAGCAAATTAACAGTTCGCCACTTACAAAAAATGGCACCGGCAAGCATTCAATTGAACATTGTTGAAATTGCAGATTTACCCCTTTATGACCGTGATTTAGACGAAAACAGTCCGGCACAATATACCCGTGTGCGTGAAGCGGTGGCAAATGCAGACGGTGTTTTATTCGTTACCCCTGAGCACAACGCAGGCATTTCAGCAATGTTAAAAAATGCAATTGACGTTGTTTCTCGCCCAATGGGTGAAAGCAAATGGCTTGGTAAACCGGCTGGTATTGTAACTGTAGGTGCAAGTGCAGGCGGCGGTGTGCGTGTAGCAGATCAAATCCGTGCTATTACCTCTGGTGCATTCGTGAATATGCCTACTCTACCCTTTGCATTAAATGTAGGTAACCTATTCGGAGGCGTATTTGCAGAAGATGGTGAAATTGCAAATGAGGCATTAAAAGGCTCAATGCAGGGCTTTATTAATGCTTATGCTGATTTTGTAGAGAAATTTTAATCTTTTAACAATGAAAGCCGTTTATCGCCAAAAAGGTAAGCGGCTTTTTAGTACATAAAATAAAAAGACCTATCGCATTACATCTTTCAAAATATCCCTTAGCCAACGATGAGCAATATCTTGCTCGGTTCGTTCATGCCACGCCATCATCATCGTAAAACCTTCCACCTCAATAGGCGGTGCTTGCAAATGCACGTTTGGTAAAGTTTTGGCTAAATGTTCAGGCAACACAGCCACTAAATCTGAGCCTTGTAACAGTTGTGGCAGAAGTGAAATATGATTCACCGAAACCATTACCCTGCGTTGTTTGCCCAATTTTTGCAAGGCGATATCTGTTGCCCCACTAAATTCACCGCCGTTGTAAGAAAGCATTGCAAAAGGCAGATCACAAAACTGTTCTAAGGTGAGTTTTTTATTGGCAAGAGAATGGGTATGGCTCATTGCACAGAGATAACGTTCTTCATACAGCACCGTTCTTGGCATATCTGCACTTAAATGTTGCTGGCTCACCAATGCTAAATCAATTTTATTCTGCTCAAACAGCGTTTTAATATTCTGTCCTTGTACAGGCAATAGTGCCACCTGCACATTCGGCGCAAGGCGACGAAGACGCAAAATCAACGGTAGAGCGATAATTTGCTGCACATAATCCATTGCGGCAATACGGAGTGTCATTGTCAGTTTTTCCGGCTCTAACTTCGGTGGTTGTAGCATTGTGTTAATTTCTTGCAAAATTTTTCGAGCCGTCTGCCCTAGTTGCAATGCCCGTTCGGTAGGCTGCATACCGTGTTGAACCCTAACAAATAGCGGATCGTTAAAGCTCTCCCGTAGCCGATTTAAAATCCCACTCATTGCAGGCTGGGTAACCGAAAGACGCTTCGCCGCACGGCTTACATTGCATTCATCCAGCAAAATCACAAAGGCTTTGAGCAAATTCAGATCTAACGTTCTTATATCATTCATTCTTATACCTTAATATCAAAATAATCAATTTGAAATGATAATATGATTTCACTACCATATCATCTGTTTTTTCATAGGAACCCTTAGATATGGCAAAATTTAGAAAATTATTTACCCCGTTTAAGATTAAAAACCTTGAACTCAAAAACCGTGTGGTAATGCCGCCAATGTGCCAATATTCCGCCACAGACGGCGTGCCGAATGATTGGCATTTTGTGCATTACACTTCTCGTGCGATTGGCGGTGTTGGGCTAATTATTGTTGAGATGACCAATGTCGCAGCCAACGGTCGCATTACCCCAAACTGCTTGGGGCTTTGGAATGATGAGCAAGAGGCTCAATTTAAACGCATTGTGGACAGCGTGCATTCACACGGCTCAAAAATCGGCATTCAAATCGCCCACGCAGGGCGTAAAGCCCAAGATGAGCCGAATGCCGTTGCCCCAAGTGCGATTCACTATGGCGAGCTGGATTATGCGGGGCAAAATCTAATTACCCCTCGTGAATTAACCACAGAAGAAGTTAAAGAGTTGGTGGTTGCTTTCCAAAACTCGGTAAAACGAGCAGTAGCGGCAGGTTTTGATACCATTGAACTACACGCTGCTCACGGCTACCTAATCCACCAATTCTATTCACCAAAATCCAATAAACGTACAGACGAATACGGCAAAGACCCAATGCTATTTGGTGAGCAAGTGATTAAAGCCGCCAAAGAAGTAATGCCAGCGAATATGCCTCTGATCGTGCGTATCTCTGCACAAGAGTACGGCAAAGACGGCTTTGACAGCGATTATGGTGTTGAAGTAGCTAAACGCTTTGCGGCGGCTGGGGCTGATGTGCTTGATGTCAGTGGCGGCGGCGATGGCGTACTGCACGCAGGCAACCACCCAGAGTTCTACGCAGGCTACCAAGTTTACCTTGCAGAAAAAGTGAAAAAAGCGACCACTTTACCGGTAATTGCAGTGGGTATGCTGGACAATCCGGAAGTTGCCGACCACGTGTTAGGCGTAGAGAGTGCGGACTTAGTCGCCATCGGACGAGCATTACTGCGTGATCCGTACTGGGCATTAAACGCTCAATACAACCAAAACGCCGCCAACAGCTCAGAAATGCAATTTGTCCCAATGCAATATCAGCGTGGGTTTATTTAAAGCCACTATTTTCTTCCCCCATCGGGGAAAGTGGTTGAGCAAAGCGAAACCAAAGGGGGTAATCTCTTCCCTGATCCGCCTGGCGGTACTTCACCCCGAGAGGGAAAGAAAGATTTAGGAGAAACCGATGAATTTTTTCAACAAAGAAGACGTGCTAAACGCATTCCACTACCGAGCTTCTACCCGTTCTTATGATGGTAGCAAGAAAATTCCGGCCGACGATTTTAACTATATTTTAGAATTAGGTCGCCTAAGCCCAAGTTCGGTGGGTTCTGAGCCGTGGCAGTTTATCGTGCTACAAAACCCAGAGCTTCGCCAAGCAATCAAGCCATATTGTTGGGGAATTCCAACGATGGAAACTTCAAGCCATATCGTAGTGATTTTAGCGAAGAAAAACGCCCGTTACGACACTGAGTTTATGATCGAGTCTATGCGTCGCCGCCAAGTAACCGAAGAGCAGCTACCTGCGGTGATTGAAAAATACCGCACTTTCCAAGAAAGCGACAGCAAGGTGCTTGAAAGCGAGCGTTCGCTGTTCGACTGGTGTAGTAAACAGACCTACCTTGCCCTTGCCAATATGATGACTGGTGCAGCGTTGATCGGCGTGGATTCTTGCCCTATTGAGGGATTCGACTACGATAAAGTGAACGAAATCCTGTCTGAAGCTGGTTTATTCGACCCAGCAGAGTGGGGAATTTCGGTGATGTGTACCTTCGGCTACCGTAACAAAGAGATCCGCAAAAAACTGCGTAAATCGTTCGATGAAGTGGTGAAGTTTGTCGAGTAATCGATCTGCAAAAAATTTAGGAAGAATGACCGCTTTCTGATGAAAGGAAAGCGGTTTTTTCTTATTCATCACTCGTTATCTGTATCATAGAATGTTAAAATAAGGGGCTGTCCTAGATAACGACTAAAACTTCCATTTAGGTTAAGATAACCTTATGAGAAAAAGTCGTCTAAGTCAGTACAAACAACATAAACTCATAGAGCTGTTTGTAGCAGGCGTA
>NZ_JBGTYY010000024.1:0-33895 GCF_041807705.1 Mannheimia kashgarensis | reverse complement strand
TGGCAACCTTACTTGATGGAAAACGGATTTGGGTGGAAAAGAATTTAAGCTCAAATTAATCTGACAGACACGGTAATTTTAAACGGGGGACTGTCAGATTAGGTTTGATCTTCTACAAATTAAGCAAACCAGTCTTGTGTTTAATGAGAGGGTTGTTAGAATAAAATATGAGAGTTTCCTTTTTGTTTAGATTGATTTTTGACACTCATATTCTAAACGGGAAACTCTCATTTTTATAATGATTTGTCAGATCAAGTCTGGTCTTCTACACATTACACGGCTGATTCTTCCTTCCGCAATTTCTTCATCACGAATTGTCAGCACTTCACAACCGTCTTTCGTTACTACAATTTGGTGTTCGTATTGAGCAGAATGGCTGCGGTCTTTGGTTTTTACTGTCCAGCCATCGCCCATTAAACGGATTTCTTTTTTACCCGAATTTACCATTGGTTCAATGGTAAATACCATTCCCTCTTTTAATACCACACCGCCGTCATCTGCTGCATAGTGAACCACTTGTGGTTCGCAGTGGAACTCTGTACCAATGCCGTGTCCGCAATATTCACGCACCACAGAGAAGCCTTCTTTTTCAACATATTTTTGAATTGCCGTGCCGATTTCTTTTAAGCGAATACCTGCTTTTACCGTGCGAATACCGATATAAAGCGACTCTTGAGTAACTTCCATTAAGCGTTTATCACGCACACTCGGCTCGCCTACTACATACATCATTGAATTGTCGCCATAGTAACCATCTTTAATGACGGTTACATCAATGTTTAGAATATCGCCTTTTTTCAATTTTTTCTCATCGCTTGGAATACCGTGACAAACCACTTCATTTAGCGAGATACATACCGATTTTGGAAAGCCGTGATAACCAAGACTGGCAGAGGTTGCCCCATTTTCCAAAATATAATTGTGGCAAATTTTATCTAATTCGCCTGTCGTTACTCCTTCTTTTACATAAGGCTTGATCATTACCAGCACATCGGAAGCTAATTTGCAGGCTTCTCGTAATTTTTGAATTTCTTCGTCATTTCTTAATGGAATATTGCTCATTGTTTTGTTCTCTAAATATAAAAAAATTATGGGGATTATACCTTTTTTCGGCATAATCCCCAAACCCTCACTGCATAATTTCTATTTCAAATCGAATTTCTTCATAATGAAATTAAGCACCACACCATAAAGGGGAAGAAAGAGTAATAAACTCACAAAGAGTTTAAAGGTATAGTCTACCGAGCCGATAGTAAACCAATGCTCCGCCATATATTCATCGCTACTTTTATAGAACGCCACAGCAAAGAACACAAAAGTATCAATTAATGTGCCGAAAATAGTCGAACACATTGGCGCAAGCCACCAGCTTTTACCTTGACGTAGGCGGTTAAACACAAAAATATCCAAAAACTGCCCTACTACATAGCCGCTAAAACTGGCTAATGCAATTCGGAAAACAAAAAGATTAAATTCAGATAAAGCAGTAAAACCTTGAAATTCTGTTTCAAAGAATAGCACTGAAATGATGTAACTAATAAGCAATGCAGGCAACATCACCAGAAAAATAATTTTACGAGCAAGCTCTGCCCCAAACACTCGCACAGTTAAATCTGTGGCTAAGAAAATAAACGGGAAAGTAAAAGTTCCCCAAGTGGTTGGGATCACCCAATCGATAAATGGCACATTTATTTCAAAGGTAATCTGCACCAAATAGTTACTGATGGTAATAATAAAAATGTGGAAAAGGGAAAGTAAAATCAGCGAGCGAAATTTGCTTTCGTCTGAAAAGTAAGTATTAAAGTTCATATTGTATCCTTTTTAGTTGAACAAAAAACTTGAGGTAAGGGAACTCAAGGGGGCGTAATCATAATGATTTTTTGCGAAAATGCAAGCGGTTTTATTTTTTAGATTATTTACCAATAGAAAATAATTAATCTATAAAACAGCTATTTATCTATTCTAATAATAAAGTAAACTACTCATAATAAAACACAAAACAAGGAATCAATTATGTTACAACTTAGAAAAGCAAACGAACGTGGCAATGGATCTTTTGACTGGCTTGAAAGCTATCACACTTTTTCATTCGCTAATTATTACGATCCAAAGCATATCCATTTTTCCCATTTACGCGTAATCAACGAAGACTTTATCGCCCCAAATTATGGTTTTGGCAAACACCCACACGATAATATGGAAATTCTAACTTATGTGCTAAGCGGACGTGTAGCTCACGAAGATAGTATGGGTAATAAAACCGAAGTAAAAGCAGGCGAATTTCAGATTATGTCGGCAGGTACAGGTATTTTCCACTCTGAGGTAAACCCATCTTCAGATGAAACCTTACACCTTTACCAAATTTGGATCATTCCAAATCAAAAAGATGTAACACCACGCTACAGCCAAGATAAATTTGCACCGAAAGAAGGAGCAACGTTAATTCTTTCGCCAAATGCAGAAGATGGCTCATTCAAAATTTATCAAGATATGAAATTGTGGCGTTACCAATACCCAACAGCAAAAACAGAACAAGTTGCGTTTGATAGCAGCCGCAGCTATTGGCTACAAGTAATAAAGGGGAACTTAACTGTAAACGGTGTTGAGCTAAACACCAGCGATGCTTTAGGTATTCGCCAAGAAGAGTTATTAGAAATCAATGCTCAAGATGACGTAGAATTTTTGCTGTTTGACTTAGTATAGGTGTAGATAAGATACAAGCGGTTAAATTTGTAAATTTTTTTGCAAATTTAACCGCTTGCTGTTCATTAATTATTTTGCTTGTGCATCTTCGTATAGCCATTTCGCTACACGTTTTGCGAAATAGGTTAAAATCCCGTCTGCCCCAGCTCGTTTAAAGCAGAGTAAGCCTTCCATAATACACTTACGTTCTTTCAACCAACCGTTTTGAATGGCTGCCATATGCATCGCATATTCGCCAGACACTTGGTATGCAAAGGTTGGTACGCCAAAGTTTTCTTTCACACGCCATACCATATCCAAATACGGCATACCCGGTTTTACCATTACCATATCTGCTCCTTCTTGAATATCCATTGCCACTTCGTGTAATCCCTCATTGCCATTGGCTGGATCAAGTTGATAAGTGTATTTATTGCCACCTTTTAAGTTACCTGCAGAACCAACCGCATCACGGAATGGACCGTAGTAGTTCGAGGCATATTTTGCGGAATACGCCATAATTTGTGTATTCACAAAGCCATTGGCCTCTAAGGCTTCACGAATTTCGCCGATGCGCCCATCCATCATATCGCTTGGGGCGACAATATCTGCACCTGCTTCTGCGTGAGATAACGCCTGTTTTACCAGTACTTCGGTGGTAATGTCGTTTAGTACATAACCTGTTTCATCAATAATGCCATCTTGCCCGTGCGTAGTGAATGGATCTAAAGCAACATCAGTAATTACCCCTAGCTCCGGGAACTGTGCTTTTAATGCACGCACCGCACGCTGAGCCAAGCCTTCAGAGTTATAGGCTTCTTCCGCCATTAAGGATTTTTTTGCATCGCCTACTACAGGAAAAAGTGCTACCGCAGGCACGCCATATTTCACGAGTTCTTCCGCTTCGATTAAAAGTTGATCAATCGTTAAACGCTCTACACCCGGCATTGAAGGCACTTGCACTCGCTGATTTTCGCCTTCAATCACAAACACAGGATAGATTAAATCATTTGCGGTTAATTGGTTTTCTGCCACTAAACGGCGGCTAAAATCGTGTCTACGTAAACGACGCATACGGCGTAAAGGATATTGAGATTGAATTACTTGCATTTGAAATTCCTTATTTCTTAAAAAGAATAAAGGCACAGCAGGTGCTATGCCTTTAAAAATACATTATTACTGTGCAATCTGCTCTGATGGTTCATCGTCATCTTTTGGGCGATAAAATCTGGCACATAACAGCCCCACTTCAAACAACAGACACATTGGGATTGCCAGTAGAGTTTGAGAGAAAATATCAGGTGGCGTTAAGAACATACCAATCACAAAAGCTGCCACGATAATATATGGGCGTTTCGCTTTTAAATCTTCAGGTGTGGTTACACCTGCCCAACATAACAAAATGATTGCTACCGGTACTTCAAAGCAAATTCCGAATGCCATAAAGATGGTTAAAACGAAATCTAAATAGCTGCTGATATCGGTTGCCATTGTTACCCCTTCTGGGGCAGTTGAGGTTAAAAAGCCGAAAACTAATGGGAAGACCACATAATAAGCAAAAGCCACACCGCAGTAGAACAACAAGGTGCTTGAAACCAATAGTGGGTAAACTAAGCGTTTTTCCTGTTTATACAAGGCAGGGGCAACGAAAGCCCAAACTTGGTACAGAATAAACGGCACAGACAAAAACACCGATACCACAATGGTTAATTTAATTGGCGTAAAAAACGGTGTTGCAACGTTAGTTGCAATCATTGTTGCACCTGCCGGTAAATTATCGGTTAGAGGCGTTGCTAATAAGGTATAAATATCATTTGCCCAATAAACCAAGCAACAAAAAACGACTAAAATGCAGATAAAACAGCGTAGTAATCGGTTTCTGAGTTCAATTAAATGCGAAATCAGCGGCTGAGATTCATCAACTTCTGCCATACTCTGCCTCCGTTTTCTTCGCTGCTTCTGTTGTAGTTGGTGTTGCTAAATCATCAT
Organism: Mannheimia kashgarensis; assembly: GCF_041807705.1. NCBI lineage: Bacteria > Pseudomonadati > Pseudomonadota > Gammaproteobacteria > Pasteurellales > Pasteurellaceae > Mannheimia > Mannheimia kashgarensis. The sequence goes on along the minus strand of NZ_JBGTYY010000024.1, from coordinate 29,224 downwards.
CTGGCGGATAGTATGCAGACATATCAACCAGCGATTCTTCCATTTCCGCTAATTCTGCGATTTCATCTGGCGATAATTCGCCTTCTGCTTGAGAAGTAGGTAATTGCTCAGATAAATCATCAACTGCAAGCGGTTGATTTTCTACTGTTTTTTGCAACTCTTGAGCTTCTAGCTCTTGGCTTTCTTGCTCAACTTTTTGTTGGATTTCTGCCACTTGCTCATCGGTCAGCTTTGGTACTGTTGCCGATGCCGCAACATTGTTGTCAAACTCACTTTTTGCGGAATTAATAGAGTCTTGTAACTGAGTTGCTGAATTTTTCAAATCTTCTACGGTTTTACTCAATTCAGGCGAAAGAGAACTCAAATTAAGTTCTTCCGCCTTTTTAATGCTCTCTTTTAATTCCTGCAGTTTAAGTTCTTGAGATAGTTCATTTTGCACGTTTGCGGCTAAACCTCGAATTGTACTCACCCAACCCATTACAGTGCGAATTGCAATCGGCATACGTTTTGGGCCTAGCACCACTAAGCCCACAATCATAATCAGTACTAATTCAGAAAAACCTACATCAAACACGGATTAAACCTGCTCTTTATCTTTTACAATATTTTGCTGCTGTTCTGTTGAAACTCTTTCTTTTACTTCAACCACTTCAACTTTTTCATGGCTATCAAATGCGGCGTCTTTTTTCTCATCAGACATTGCTTTTTTGAAGCCTTTTACTGATTCGCCTAAATCAGAACCTAAGGTACGCAATTTCTTTGTACCGAAAAGTAACACAATGATTGCAACCACAATCAGAAGCTGCCAAATACTAATACCGCCCATAAAAACTCCTTTCATTTAAGTTGGGTGAATAAAATCTTGTTTATTATATGCCAGTTTGACATATAATAAAGGGATTTTGCAAAAAATTTTGAACAAACGCTCGCGTTTGAACATCGGCCTTGCCGATGGCACGAAGTGCGAAGCGAAAGCGAGTAAATATGACCGCTTATTTACGCTGAGTCAAAATTAATAACAATGGAAATAGCGTTAATAATGGCACACTTAGCCAGATTGGCAAAGATTCAAATTTCCAAAATGTGCCAAAGATCACAATTGCGGAGAGTGAAAGCACAATAAAACGACTATTTGCATTGGAATGTTGCATTTTCAAACTTTCATTGATCTCAGCTAAGCGGAAATTAATCTGCTTTTGTTGTTGTAACGCTTTAAATAAGGCTTCGGGAAATTCAGCAAAATGTTCACGATATTGTGGTATTCGCTGTTTAAAATCTTTAATCATCGCTTTCACGCCAACCTGCTCGTTTAACCAATTTTGTAAAAACGGCTTAGCGGTTTGCCATAAATCAAGCTGTGGATAAACCTGTCTGCCCAAGCCTTCAATATAGAGCAATGTTTTTTGCAACAACACTAACTGTGGCTGAACCTCCATATTGAACTCACGAGCAACATTAAACAGATTAAGCAAAACGTGTCCGAATGAAATTTCTGACAATGGCTTAGCAAAAATCGGTTCACAAACCTCCCTGAATGCTTGCTCGAATTTATCGATATCCGTATCAGCAGGTGTCCAGCCCGATTCCACGTGCATTAATGCTACACGGCGATAATCTCGGTTGAAAAAAGCCACAAAACTTTCCGCCAAATAGCGTTTATCATTATGATTAAGCGTGCCGACAATACCACAATCAATGCCGATATATTGCGGATTTTCAGGATGTTCTCGGTTTACAAAAATATTACCCGCGTGCATATCGGCGTGGAAAAAGCTATCACGAAACACTTGGGTAAAAAACACCTGCACACCACGCTCGGCAAGCAATTTCATATTTGTGCCGTTTGCTTCCAATTCAGCAATATTGGACACAGGAATACCGTAAATTCGCTCCATTACGATCAAGTTTTTGTGGCAGAAATCTTGATACATTTCAGGCACATAGAGCATTTCGCTGTTTTCAAAATTCGCCCGTAAACGCACCGCATTGTGCATTTCTTTGCGTAAATCCAGCTCATCTAAAATGGTTTTTTCGTACTCTCGAACCACCTCAACTGCACGCAAACGCTTCCCATCATTTGATAATTTCGGAATAAGCTCAGCGATTTTATACATTAACTCCAAATCCGCCTTGATAACAGGCTCAATACCCGGTCGAATCACTTTCAGCACTACATCTTTACCTGCAAGCGGTTGATTTTGGTTAAATTTTGCCGTGTGAACCTGAGCAATCGAAGCAGAAGCTAGAGCCGTTTCATCAAAGTTTTCAAACCAAGTTTCAAGCTTTCCGCCTAAAGCCTGCTCAATAATTTGACGAGCAATTTTGCCATCAAAAGGCTCAACATTGTCTTGTAAAAGAGCGAGTTGATCCGCGAACTCTGGCGCAAAAAGATCACGGCGGGTGGCAAGCATCTGCCCCAATTTAATCCAAACAGGCCCAAGCTCTTGCAATGCCAAACGCAAACGCACGCCATAAGGCTTTTCACTATGCTGATTTTTAACCCAAAACAACGCCCTACGCCCTAATTTTATTTTGCGAGTTATCGGCAGATTAGGAATAGCTTCATCAATGCCATAGCGGAGGAAGGTTCGGATAATATGGTAAAAGCGGTTAAGATTTTTGATGTTCATTGAAATATTAATCTAATAGAAGTTGGTAAGATTTTAGCAAAAAAGCAGCTAAAGGCGTAGAGTTTATATTTTCATTTTTATAGTGAAAAGGCACACGAAGTGTACACTTCGTGTGCTTTCTCTTGACAGAGAAAGCACTTGTTCTAGTAAACCTTATCTTAAACTATTTTATATTAGGAGATGTCATTTATGGTCTATTTGATTGAATATACTTATACCGAACAACAAGCTGATCGTTCTTTTCATTTTGTAAAGTCTGAAAGTATAGAAAAAGCTATTTTACAAGCTAAAGAATATATTGCTGACTTACTTTATTATCGTTTTAGTAATCACACTGAATTTGAATTAGTTAAAATTGAAGAAGTTAAGGAGGTATAAAGATGTATTGGACGTTTATAACTATTGTTGTACTGATTTGGTTTTTTTGGTCAAATAATAAGAAAAAATAGTGCTATTCATTTAATTAAGCAAGTTCAATAAGAGGAAGATTATGCTTAAAAATATCGTCTTTACATCTCTCTTGCTGCTTCCAATTTATTCTTATGCAAGCGAGTTTACAAATTTCTCAGAACAAGGGATTTCATTGCAAATTCCAACAGAGTGCCGTATTCGTGAGAGTGACGAAGTGGAAGATTTAAGAGAGAACGCGGCTAGATTAATAGGAGAGCCCCATACCAGCATCGTTTTATTATCTATGAAATGTGGGGGTAGTGGTTTAGGAGCAAACTTGCGTTTATCTTATGAAGTGGAGGAAAACCACTATCCTAATTTTAATAGTGAATTGGAAAGCCTATCTTCTCAAGAACGCAGAGAACTGGAAAAGGAAATAGCGGCTGACCTTATTAGACAATCTATGCTATTCTCAGTATCTAATGTCAGTGTGAAAATTTTAAACAGAGAGCCTAAAACGGGGATATTAATTCACTACCATAGAGCAGGAGATTGGTCTGTTTTTATTTATAATTTTCCTGATGAAAGTAATCAAAGAAAAATTATATTGACCCTTTCTCATCATATTCCCGAAAAAGAAAAGTTTGAACCGATTTTTGAAAAAATCATTAATTCACTACAATTTTAGTTCGTCTATTCCAAAATAGTGAACGCACTGCGTTCACTATTAAGAAATTAAGCTCTCTTACACCTTTCCCACTTTTAAATTACGACCGCAGTACGGTCGCAATGTTCTAGCAGCTTTTTATCTCTAAAAGTTTTGAGAATTTTTGCTCTAATTTAACCGCTTGTTGGGCTAACTCTTCAACTTGGTCGTAGAAATTCACTGCTTGCAGGCGATGCACCAACACCGGTCTTTCTTGGATTAAATTCTCAACCAAATGTTGATTATTTTGCTCAAATTGGGCTTTTATTTTGCCTAACACCTTTTTGGCGAGATCAGTGCTAGTTTGAGCTACCACATCACCGACAAAAGGTGAGAGCAACTCCGCTGGGTCTTTTTCTAGCTGTTCGAGTAACGCAGTAAAATGCTGTAAAACTTGAATATCACCGTGTAAAACGAGGGATTTATTGTTAATTAGCTCGGTCAATTTTTGCTTATCGGCTAGTTTTGGGAGCGTTTCAAATGCCAGTTGCACGGCGCAATCAGACTCGCCTTCATAGCTGCCTAACCAATCTGTTTGATTGTCGCTAAACAGGATAAAAAAATCCATTTTCGGCGAAGTTAGCTCTATTTTTAGCACTTTTCCTGCTAATTTGCGTAAATTAGGCTCGATATGTGGTGAACGCTTGAGTAACGCATTAAATGCGGTTTCGATTAACCCAAAAGCAAATTGTGGAAACATTAGTTGTTTAAGTTCGTGTAACATCACTAAAATTTATAACCTCTATGTAACGCCACAATGCCGGCACTTAAGTTGTAGTAGTTCACGCTTTCAAAACCGGCTTGCTCCATCATTGCTTTTAGCTCGTCTTGTTTCGGGTGCATGCGGATCGATTCAGCTAAATAGCGGTAACTTTCGGCATCATTCACCACCACTTCGCCCACTTTCGGTAAAATATTGAAAGAATAGAAATTATAGAGCTGGCTGATTGGATCGATAATCGGTTTTGAGAACTCCAACACAAGCAAACGACCGCCCGGTTTTAGCACTCGGAACATTGAACGTAGGGCTTTGTCTTTGTCGGTAACATTACGCAAGCCAAAGCTGATAACAATACAATCAAAGGTATTATCCGCAAACGGCAAGCATTCCGCATTCGCTTGCACATAGCTTACATTGCCAACCACCCCTAAATTGCGTAATTTTTCACGCCCAACTTCAAGCATTGAGCTGTTGATATCCGCTAAAATCACTTCGCCTGTTTCGCCAACAATACGAGAAAATTTTGCGGTAAAATCGCCCGTACCGCCTGCTAAATCCAACACTTTTTGCCCTTTGCGAACACCGCTGCAATCAATGGTAAAACGTTTCCATACACGATGAATACCAAATGAAAGCAAATCGTTCATTAAGTCATATTTACCTGCTACCGAGTGAAACACATTCGCCACAAGTTGCTGTTTTTCTTCTTTGGCAACGGTTTTAAAACCAAAGTGGGTGGTTTCTGCGGTTTGTTCTAATTTTTCAATTTGTTCGGGTTGCTGAACGTTATTCATAGCCAATTCTCTTTGATAAAAATTTAGGTGTAACCATAGCAAAAAAGCGGTCGTTTTTCCTTAATAATTTGCAAATTTCCGTAAAAAAATGACCGCTTGCATTACTAAGTAAACCTCTGCTTGCTTGACTAAAAAGCCTAAATTCTGTAACATTCGCACACTATTTTTTCTTGAGGATTACACATTTTGGACAACCATAGTCGATACTTAACTCTTTAACCTATCTTGTCTAACCTCAATGTTACCGACAAGGTCGGTAATGCTCGCCTAGTATCTTTGTTCCTTTTTGTTCCAAGCCTCCTAACCATTCGGAGCTTAATATGATTCGTGCTTTTGGACTGGATAACGCACGCTTAGTCAGCGTGGACGAAACAAACCCTACACTATTAAATGATGCTATTTGGATTGACTTGGTCGATCCAACCGAAGCCGAACGTAGTGTTCTAGAGACCCGTTTAGATCAAACCCTTGCCGAAGAACGTGAATTAGAAGACTTAGAGGCTTCTGCCCGCTTTTTTGAAGATGAAGACGGCTTACACTTACACTCTTTCTTCTACTGTTTAGATGACGATGATTATGCAGACATTGCAACCGTTGCCTTTACCATTCGTGATGGGCGTTTGTTTACCTTGCGTGATCGGGATTTGCCTGCATTTCGTTTATACCGAATGCGTTCACGCCGTGAGAAATTAATTGATAGCAACGCCTATGAATTATTGCTGGATTTATTTGAAACCAAAATCGAGCAGCTTGCTGATGTGATTGAAGAAGTTTATGCGGATTTAGAAAAATTAAGCCGCGTGGTGTTAGATGGAAAACACGAGCAAGATCGCTTTAATGATGCTCTTTCTCGCTTAACAGAATATGAAGATGCCAGTTCAAAAGTGCGCTTATGTTTGATGGATACGCAGCGTGCGTTAAGTTTCCTCCTGCGTAAAACTCGTTTACCAAATAATCAGCTTGAACAAGCACGGGATATTATGCGAGATATTGAATCACTCCAACCGCATAATGAATCTCTGTTTCAGAAAGTGAATTTTTTAATGCAAGCAGCAATGGGTTATATCAATATTGAGCAGAACCGTATTATGAAATTCTTCTCAGTGGTGTCTGTGATGTTCCTACCTGCCACGTTAGTTGCCTCTACTTACGGGATGAACTTTGAATTTATGCCCGAATTACAGTTTAAATATGGCTATCCTATGGCAATTGGCTTGATGATTGTAGCAGCGGCAACACCTTATATTTACTTTAAGCGTAAAGGCTGGTTATAGATTTTTAATAAAGGTAATCTAGCCTAATAAGCTAAGCCAGCTTTATTTTGAAAAGATTTGAGATACTATGATAATTTTACTTGCAGGAGACACTGATGTTCATCAAACTACAACGTTTTAAATCAATGGTTAGGCATACTATTATTCAACACCCGCTAGAAATTCTATCTGTTACTTATGTTGCCTTTTTCTTAATTAACAACCCAAGTTATAATGAGTTCATTGCACTTTTCCCTCTCTGCTTTGTGTTATTGTATCTTATGCGTAACAGCAAAGTATATTGGCTACTTGCACCCATTCCGATTGCAGTCGCTTTCTTCCATCATAAAATCAATATAAATTTACTGGGCGATTCCCGTTATTGGGCGGTCACTCTCTGTGCATTTATTTGCTTAATCAGCCAATATTGGCATAAAGATAATCGCAAATTTATTGATGAAATGTCGAACAAATTAATCAATATAATCTTTGCTGGGACGCTAGCAATGATTATTTGGGGAATATTGAGCTGCATTACCATTGCAATTATCGCTTTATTCAATATTGAAGTGTATAGCAGCCCTATCTTTGAACGGTTTGGTATTTTTGCTGGATTTTGGGCATTCCCTGTACTGTTTCTAACACTTGAACAGCAAAATGCAACCACAGATAGATATTTAAATAACATTGGTGAAATGTTGCTGAACTGGATTTTATCACCGGCGTTAATTATCTATACCACCATTATTTATGCCTATGTGGTTTATATTATCATCAGGGGTGAAATGCCAAACGGCGTGGTGGCAAACGTAGCCTTCCCTTATTTAACCATTGGCTTATTAATACAAGCGGTTCAATTATTGCTAAAAAATGCAAAATGGCAATGGTTCTACCGCTACTATGTTTATTTCGCCTTATTGCCACTCGCTTTGGTGTGGTATGCCATCTACATTCGCCTAAGCAATTACGGCTTAACTGAAGCCCGTATTTATTTAGTGATTGGGGCGATAACCCTAACTATCTGCTATGGCTTATTACTCACGAAACGTTTTGCCCAATACCGCTTATTCTCTGCGGTTTCGATTGTGGTTATTTTAATTTCAGTCTTTGTTTTAGACCCACAAAAAATAGCGATTGAAGACCAAACCCAGCGTTTAGATAACTATTTGAGTGAACATAATTTGCTTGATGAGAATAATAAAATCAGCAAAGAAGCCGTATTTAAACATAAACAATCACTAGGCGATAACCGTGCTGAAATTGAACGATTTAATTCAATGCTAAGCTATGTTGCAAGAGAACTTCGTTTTGAACAATTTAAAGAAAAATATGGTATTGAATCCGCTTATGAATTGATTAGCGAGAAAGATTATAATAGCCCACGCATCTTTGAAACGACTAATCGCAATCCTATTCGTTTAACCAAAGCCGATATGGAAAACGCGAAAGAGTTTATTGTTTTGGAGAAACGGTTTTATCGCCCAAGCCATATTTATACTCGAAGCACCGAAGATGATAGAACTCAATGCCAAACATTAATCTATCAAGGTTATGATTTCACCAATAATGAATTTAATGCTGATAATTATACCGAAATTACCCAAGCCTGTGATGAAATAGAAGCACCGAAGGAGTTCATCATCGCCTTTAAAGGTATTGAGCCGGAAATTCAATTTAATATAGACGATGAAGTACGAAAAATTTTCGCTAAGCATAATTTAGACATTACCCAAACACATCAAGATGACGTATTGGAAAACATAAAATCAGATCTGCTTAACATTGATTTAGGTAATGCAGTGCTATCGCTCAATGATATTCAACTCCTCTTTGAAGATGATGTGGGCTATGTGGTAGATAGATTTGCAATGAAATATTTGATGTTGAAATAACAAAAAAGCGGATTATTTTTTAATAATCCGTTTTTAATTTCAATTAGGCAAGACTTGCAACCATTACTGCTTTAATGGTGTGCATTCGATTTTCAGATTGTTCAAAGGCAATATTAGCCGGAGATTCAAATACCTCATCAGTTACTTCAATGCCATTTGAAAGAGCAGGGTATTTTTCGGCAATTGATGCACCCACGGTCGTTTCGGTATTGTGGAATGCCGGCAAGCAGTGCATAAATTTTACATCAGGATTGCCGGTTGCTTTCATTAATTCAGGGGTTACTCGGTAAGGCATTAGCATATCAATACGCTCTCCCCAGCTTTCTAATGGCTCACCCATTGAAACCCACACATCGGTATGAATAAAATCAACGCCTTTAACTGCGGTTTCAATATTATCGGTTAAGGTAATTCTTGCCCCGGATTCCTCCGCAAATTTTTTGCACATTTCCACTAAAGACTCTTCAGGCAATAAAGATTTGGGTGCACAGATACGCACATCCATACCTAATTTTGCCCCAATGAGTAAATGTGAATTTCCCATATTATTGCGGGCATCGCCAATATATACATAACTGATTTGCTCTAGTGGTTTTTCGCAGTGTTCAGTCATCGTTAATACATCGGCAAGCATTTGGGTTGGGTGAAATTCATCTGTTAAGCCGTTAAAAACCGGCACACCGGCATAATCTGCCAATTCTTGTACCACAGACTGCTTGTAACCACGGTATTGAATTGCATCATACATTCTACCTAACACACGAGCCGTATCTTTCATCGATTCTTTGTGTCTGATTTGCGAAGAAGTGGAATCAATATAAGTAACGTGAGCCCCTTGATCGTAAGCAGCCACTTCAAAAGCACAACGGGTGCGGGTTGAAGATTTTTCAAAAACAAGAATAATGTTCTTGCCTTTTAGCTTTTGCTCCTCCGTACCCGCATATTTCGCACGCTTTAAATCACGGGCTAAATCTACGAGGAAAAGAATTTCCTGCTTAGTATGGTTTACTAAACTCAGTAGATGTCTGTTTTTTAGGTTAGGTGTCATTTTGTTTCTCCCTGTAAACATTAAAACAATTAATTATGCATAATTATTGTATAAAAATACAAAACATCAAGCAAAGTTTAAATTTTACGGTAAATAAAATTCCCCTTTGCCTACTAAAATTGTATTCCCACCAACAAAGATCGTATTTTGCTCATCAACGGTTAAGGATAGGCGATTCGGTCTGTTTATCTCATCGCCTTGAGAAATGGATACATTCAATGGCGTTAGCTCTTTTGCAATATGCCAACCACCCAAATTTGCCGCTGCCGATCCTGTTCCCGGATCTTCCACTACCGCACCTTGTGAAGTAAAAAATAGACGGGCTTTTACGTTATTTTCTGTTCTATGCCAAACATAGAAGCTATCTTTAATAAAAGCATTGCCCACAAAAAAATTTGCATTTATTTTGCAATTTTCGACCGCTTGTCGGGAAGATAGCTCAACTAATAGCTGCTCTACGCCCGTATTGACATAGCAAGGTTCAGAGGCGATATCGGCAATTTCAAGTCCTAAAATACCTGCACATTCCGCACAGCTTAGTGGTGCATTTGCTGCTTTTACTCCGTTTTTTAAAGCAAAGCTAATATTATTATTTTGGTGCTGAATTTCCACCAAACCTGCATTGGTTTCAAGAATATATTCATCAGGCAGATTGAGTTGCGAATGTAAAACGAAAGCCGCACCAATCGTTGGGTGTCCGGCAAAGGGCATTTCATAATCAGGCGTAAAAATTTTAAGCTTTTTGACCGCTTGTAAATGGCTGGAAGATTGAACAAAAACCACTTCTGAAAGGTTATACTGACGGGCGATAAGCTGCATTTGGCTGTCATCTAATCCATCTGCTTCATAAAATACCGCAAGCGGATTGCCACCAAAATGGCTTGGTGCAAAAACATTAATTAATGAGTAAGAGTAGCTTTTCATAACGCCTTAGAAATGAATAATTATTCATTTTAGTTAAATTTTTGTTCCGCAAATTCTATCAGAGCAACCGTTTGCCTTCAAGTAAGAGTGTAATTAAGTGCGGAGTAATCCGTTTTTCTAAAAAATAGAACAACTTTTCATCAAACCACCTCTTTAGAGTTAGTTATTTTTGATTTATTTCAAAGTTTAAAAAAATAATTCAAGTATACTTATTTCCAGTGATTATTTTTAAATTGAGGTTCTTATGCTTTATGCAGAATTTTTGCTTTTATTAGCCTTTTTATACGCAGGTAGCCGCTTTGGTGGTATCGGTTTAGGGGTAGTTTCCGGTATCGGCTTATTCGTTGAAGTTTTCTTCTTAGGAATGCCGCTTTCTGCACCGCCAATTAGCGTTATGTTAGTGATTTTAGCCGTTGTAACCTGTGCATCTATTTTAGAAGCGGCTGGCGGTTTGAAATTTATGTTGCAGATTGCAGAACGCATTTTACGCAACAACCCTAAACGCATTACTTTCTTAGGCCCAATTGTTACCTATGTAATGACTTTAATGCTCGGTACAGGGCATTCTGTTTACTCAATTATGCCGATTATCGGCGATATTGCCTTAAAAAATAAAATAAGACCGGAACGTCCGATGGCAGCGGCATCTGTCGCCTCTCAATTAGGAATTACAGGTAGCCCGTTATCTGCAGCGGTTGCTTACTACTTAACAGAAATTACCAAGTTACCGGGCTTTGAAGGCGTTACGCTTTTAAATGTAGTAGGAGTAACTATTACCGCAACCTTCTGTGGTGTGATTGCGATGTCTTTATATAGCTTACGTCGTGGTAAAGAGCTTGAGGACGATCCTGAATATCAACGCCGTATGCAAGCCCCAGAATTGCGTAAACAAATTGAGCAAACCAGTGCAACATCATTAGATGAACAATTACCCGCAAGTGCGAAAAACTCGGTTTACCTATTCTTAGCAGCGATTGCAACTATTGTGATTATCGCAATGATCCCAAGCATTAAGCCAACAGTTGCGGCAACAGGCAAAATAGCAGGTATGGATCAGATTATCCAAATTGTAATGCTGACCTTTGGTGGTTTAATCTTGATTTTAACGAAAACCGACCCGAAAAAAGTGCCGAATGGCGTAGTGTTTAAATCAGGAATGGTGGCAGCAATTGCAATTTTTGGTATTGCGTGGATGAGTGATACCTACTTTACCTACGCAATGCCAGCCTTTAAAGCAGGTGTAATGGAGATGGTTCAAGCTCAACCTTGGACGTTCGCTTTTGCTATGTTTGCAGTGTCTGTGGTGGTAAACAGCCAAGCAGTAACGGCGAAAATGTTATTACCGGTAGGTATTGCAATGGGCTTACCTGCACCATTATTAGTGGGGTTAATGCCGGCAACTTATGCTTACTTCTTTATTCCAAACTATCCGTCTGATATCGCAACCGTGAACTTTGACGTAACAGGAACAACTAAAATCGGTAAATACTACTTTAACCACAGCTTTATGGCTCCGGGTTTAGTGGGTGTAATTACAGCTTGTATTGTCGGTATTACAATCGCGAATGTGTTAATCTAATATTTCACAGTTTTAGAATATAAAATGAGGTATCCTCCTCAGTTTCAACTTATTTTGCATTACGCTTAAATTCCCCAAGGTTGATATACGTAGCATCTACAATATCTTACTCTGAGATTTTATGTTACTTGATATTAAGAGACACAAGGGGTGAAAAATTTTTCGCCCCTACCGATGAGGTTTAAATTTTTTGATCGGAAATAACCTTTCCGTCATCAACCGTAATCACCCGATTAAACAAAAATAAACTTTCCTCTAATTGGTGCGTTACCATTAAAAGTGTGAGATGACGGCTTTGGCAAATATCCAGCACGATGTGTTGTAATTCTTCTCGGCGTTTTGGGTCGAGGGCGGAGAAAGGTTCGTCTAGCAATAGAATTGGCTTATCACGCAACAGTGTGCGAGCAAGGGCAACACGCTGTTTTTGTCCGCCTGAAAGTTGATCCGCTTGGCGGTGTAAAGATTCTTCAATCCCCATTTGAGTGGCAATTTGTTTGACTTGTGATTTTTGTTCTGCATTCAGTGAGAGGCTTGGCACAAGGGCTAAGCCAATATTTTGTTCTACCGTTAAATGCGGAAAAATATTGTTATCTTGGAACAGCATCGAAACAGGGCGTTGTGCCACGTCAGTGTGAGTATGTTGTTCTTGATTTAACAATAATTCGCCTTTTTCGGCTTTCTCAAATCCTGCAATTAAGTTGAGTAATGTGCTTTTGCCTGCTCCACTTTCGCCAACAACCGCAATGCGTTCGCCTTTATTGGCAGAAAGTTTGAAGTGCATTTTCATCTGTTCATAAGTAAAGTGAAGATCAAGTTCGATCATATTTTGTCCTTTATACATAAAAATGGTAGCAAGGAGAAAAGCATTAATATCAATGCGGTAACAGCAGCATCTTCAGTTCTATAGCTCCCAAGTTGTTGATAGAGCAAATAAGGCAGCGAGCTGAAATCCCGATTGCCAAAAAAGGCAATCACGGTAAAACTGCCTAAACTGGAGGGCATCGCTAATGCAAAAGCGGTTGCAAGCGGTTGAATTAGCTGCGTTTTTTCCACAATCCACCAGCGTTGAAAGCCTGTTAGCCCTAAGCCACGAGCCAGTTTGTCGTGGCTGGTTAGGCTGTTCCACATTGCTGAAAAGAGCATTGGGTAGATAAAAGGCAGTAAGGTTAAGCCATTACATACACCAACTAAAATTAACAGTTCCGTTGTGGAGAGATTTTGGTTCATCAATAAAATAAATAACCCAACTGACAATAAAAAGATAGGTAGCAATAACGGATAAATCGCCACGCTGCCTAAAATACTGTGAGCGATTTTGGCCTTTTTATAGAGCAGTTGGCGGGCTTCTAACGCAATTAGATAACTAATGCCAATCACGACAAAAGAGGCAATCAGGCTTAAAACCAAAGAGAACTGTGCTGCTTTCCATAATGCTGGGTTGAGCAATCGCTCACTGAATTTTGATACGCCAACTCCAGCCCAAACTACGCTTACAAGCGGTAGAATTATTGCAAAACTTTGCAAAAAAATGACCGCTTGTAATAGCCATTTTGCCGAGCCTGTTGGCTTTGGTTTCCATATTTCTACTCGGTTGGGGTGTTGTTTTAATTCTTTCAATGCGGTGGTAGAAATTCGGCTCATCACAAATTGTAAGCCAATGCCCACAACAAATTGTACGGCAATTAAGATAATCGCTTTTGCAAAATCAAATTCAAAAGTAACCGCTTGATAAATAGCAACTTCCAGCGTGCTATATTTCGGGCTGCCGCCGAGCATTAATACTATCGGAAAGCTAGTAAAACAGACGAGAAACACCGTCATAAAAATATAAGGAAACAGGGTTTTGATAACGGGCATTTCTACAATATTGATGAAATTCCAACCTTTTAAATTTAATTGAGCGGCAAGTTGAAAACGGCTGCTTGGAATAAGGTTTAATCCGCTGATGTAATACTTCATCACAAAAGGAATATTAAATAAGCAGTGAGCAATAATAATGCCGTGTAAGCCGTATAAATTAAATTGCCACTCCAAGCCTAAAGAGCGAAAAAATTGTGCCAGCCAGCCTGAATTGCCGAATACGCCAATCACGGCAAAAATAATCACAAGTGACGGTAATGCCCAAACAAAAGAGATGGTTTTATAAAGTAATTGCTTGCCTTTAAAGTCTAAGTAGAAAAAAGATCTCGCCAAAAGACCACCTAAAATAAGTGAAATTACGGCAGAAAGTGTGGACTGAAGCGAGCTATAAGCGAGAATTTTCAACACATCAACACTAGCAATTAAGGTACTGTTTTGTTGATATCCGACCAGTGCCCATAAACTAAAACCATAAAGAGCAATAATGCCAAAGTAGATAAACCACGCTGTTGTTTTGGTTAATTTGCTAAGCATATTGCTCCAATGTTGAAAATTAAGGGAAAGTTCAGTGGAAATTATTGTAACATTTCCATTTGGCAGTGTGCTAAAATCTTGATATTTGGCAAATGATTTTTAGATCAGCTCAGAAAATTAGCAATTTTTTAGCCTAAAGCAACAAGTTTTTCATTTTTTTAGCGTGTGTTTAATTTGAATTTGTAGTAAAGTTGTGAGCTAAATCGATTTAATTAAAACACATTTTTTTAACTTTCAAATTTAAGAGGAATACATTATGTACTCAAAAGATGTTGTTATCACAGCCCCGAATGGTTTACACACCCGTCCGGCAGCTGAATTTGTTAAAGTGGCTAAAGGCTTTGCCTCTGATATTACTGTTGAGTCTGGCGGTAAAAGTGCAAGTGCAAAGAGTTTATTTAAATTACAAACGTTGGGTTTAACTCAAGGTACTACAATCACGATTTCTGCTGAAGGCGAAGATGAGCAAAAAGCAGTTGATTTCTTAGTTGATTTAATTCCTACTTTAGAATAATTTTTCTACTCTCGGATTAAGATTTATACCACTTTATTGTAGCGAAATGCTGCGATAAAGTGTTTTGCTATGCAACACCAGACGATTTATCGTCTTAGATAAGGACACGATTATGATTACAGGTATCGCAGCTTCCCCCGGTGCAGTATTTGGAAAAGCATTGGTTTTAAAAGAAGAGCCAATTGTATTAAATACTCGCAAAATTGATGAAAGCGAAGTTGAGTCTGAAAAAGCGAAATTCTTTGAAGGACGTGAAAAAGCAGCTGCACAATTAACCGCGATTAAAGAGAAAGCTCGCCGAACGTTGGGCGAAGAAAAAGAAGCGATTTTTGAAGGTCATTTAATGATCTTAGAAGATGAAGAGCTTGAAGAAGAAATTCTAAGTTACCTGAGTGATAATCTTGTTACAGCTGATGTTGCAGCAAGTAAAGTCATTGAAATGCAAGCGGCAATGCTTGCGGAAATTGATGATGAATATTTAAAAGAACGTGCAGGCGATATTCGTGATATCGGTAATCGTTTAGTGCGTAATATTTTAAATATGAATATTGTGGATTTAGGTGATATTCAAGACGAAGTTATTTTAGTCGCTTACGACTTAACCCCATCTGAAACCGCGCAACTAAATTTAGATAAAGTATTAGGCTTTATTACGGATATTGGTGGTCGTACATCTCACACTTCAATTATGGCTCGTTCATTAGAGCTTCCTGCTATTGTAGGGACGAATAATGTAACTTCTTTAGTAAAAACTGGCGATTTCTTGATTTTAGATGCAATTAACAACGAAGTGCATTTAAATCCATCAGAAGAAAAAATTGCAGAATTTAAAGCATTACAAAATAAATTAAATGCGGAAAAAGAAGAATTAGCGAAATTAAAAGATCTGCCTGCTGAAACCTTAGATGGCCATAAGGTTGATGTAGCAGGTAACATCGGCACAATCCGTGATGTAGATGGCGTATTGCGTAACGGTGGTGAAGCAGTAGGTTTATACCGTACTGAGTTCTTATTTATGGATAGAGCTCAACTGCCGGGTGAAGAAGAGCAATTCCAAGCTTACAAAGAAATTGTAGAAGCGATGGGCGATAAGATGGTGATTCTTCGTACTATGGATATTGGTGGCGATAAAGAATTACCGTACCTTGATTTACCAAAAGAAATGAACCCGTTCTTAGGTTGGCGTGCTGTGCGTATTGGTTTTACCCGTCGTGAAATTTTAGATACTCAATTACGTGCGGTATTGCGTGCCTCTGCCTTTGGTAATTTAGCGGTAATGTTCCCAATGATTATTTCGGTAGAGGAAATCCGATTATTAAAATCAATCGTTGAAGAGTTAAAAGATCAATTACGTAATGAAGGTCATTCATTCGATGAAAATTTAAAACTCGGTATTATGGTGGAAACGCCATCAGCTGCGGTAAATGCTCGCCACCTGGCGAAAGAAGCTGATTTCTTCAGTATTGGTACAAACGATTTAACGCAATATACGCTGGCAGTGGATCGTGGTAATGAAATTATCGCTCACTTATATAATCCATTAAGCCCATCAGTATTAAACTTAATCAAACAAGTAATCGATGCTTCACACGCAGAAGGTAAATGGACAGGTATGTGTGGTGAATTAGCAGGTGATGTACGTGCAACGGCATTATTGCTTGGTATGGGCTTAGATGAGTTTAGTATGAGCGGTATTTCTGTGCCGCACGTTAAGAAACTCATTCGTTCAATTAATTTTGCCGATGCAAAAGCACTCGCTGATGAAGCCCTTGCTCAGCCAACGGCTGCGGATATTGAACGTTTAGTTGAAGCCTTTTACCAAAAATTAAACTAATTTAAATTATTTAGCATACAAATACAAAATTCTCGTATAAAATGTACGGGAATTCTGTAATATCTGAGGGAGATTTTAAGATGGGTTTATTTGATAAATTATTCGGCTCAAAACAAAAAGAGAGCCAAGAGATCAAAATCTATTCGCCATTAACAGGCGAGATTGTAAACATCGAAGATGTACCAGATGTTGTTTTTTCTGAGAAGATTGTAGGCGATGGCGTTGCAATTCGTCCAACTGGCGATACGATCGTTTCACCGGTAAATGGTACAATCGGTAAGATTTTTGAAACCAACCACGCATTCTCTATTGAGTCTGAAGATGGCGTAGAATTATTCGTTCACTTCGGTATTGATACCGTTGAATTAAAAGGCGAAGGTTTCTCTCGTATTGCAACAGAAGGTCAAACGGTGAAAGTGGGTGACCCGATCATCAAATTTGATTTAGCCTTACTTGAAGGGAAAGCAAAATCTGTTTTAACACCGATCGTGATTTCAAATATGGATGAAATCAGCAATTTATCTAAATTAAGCGGTCAAGTTGTTGCAGGCGAAAGCATTGTTTTAACCTTAACAAAATAATTCTAAAATGATAAATAGAGCCACGATATAAAAAATCGTGGCTTTTTTATTTGCTGAATATCAGATTTATGCAGATTATTTCTAGATAAAAAATAGGCGACAGGGTAAAATATGCCACAAATTTTGCGTAAAGGGTTTATTTTGAGTACAAAAACAATAAATTGCTTTACGCTTTTCTTTTCTAACTAATTGATATATTTATATTTTTGACTATGGCTAAATTACATATTACCACTTGGGGCTGCCAAATGAACGAGTACGACTCGTCCAAAATGGCAGATTTGCTCAATTCTACACACGGTTTTGAACTCACTGAAAACCCGGAAGATGCAGATGTTTTACTGCTAAATACTTGTTCTATTCGTGAAAAAGCACAAGAAAAAGTATTCTCACAACTTGGCCGTTGGAAAAACTGGAAAAAAGATAAACCAAATCTAATCATTGGCGTGGGCGGTTGTGTTGCTTCACAAGAAGGTGAACATATTCGTGATCGTGCCCCTTATGTGGATATTGTATTCGGGCCGCAAACGCTTCATCGTTTACCTGAAATGATTAACCAAATCCGTGGCGGAAAAAGCTCGATTGTGGACGTTTCTTTCCCAGAAATCGAAAAATTTGACCGCTTGCCAGAGCCGAAAGCTGAAGGCCCAACGGCGTTTGTATCCATTATGGAAGGCTGTAATAAGTATTGCTCGTTCTGTGTTGTGCCTTACACACGAGGCGAAGAAGTTTCACGCCCGGTTGATGATGTCTTATTTGAAATTGCACAACTTGCCGCACAAGGCGTGCGTGAAGTCAATTTACTTGGGCAAAACGTAAATGCGTATCGTGGTGAAACCTTTGATGGTGGCATTTGTACCTTTGCAGAATTACTACGTTTAGTTGCTGCAATTGACGGTATTGACCGCCTGCGTTACACCACTAGCCACCCGATTGAATTTACCGATGATATTATCGAAGTTTACCGTGATACGCCTGAATTAGTGAGCTTCTTACACTTACCAATTCAAAGCGGTTCAGACCGAGTGCTAACAATGATGAAACGTAACCACACCGCATTAGAGTATAAAGCGATTATTCGTAAATTGCGTGAAGTTCGTCCTGACATTCTCATCAGCTCAGACTTTATTGTGGGCTTCCCGGGTGAAACTGCCGAAGACTTTGAGCAAACAATGAAAGTGATTGAGCAAGTAAACTTTGATATGAGCTTTAGCTTTATTTACTCAGCTCGTCCGGGTACACCGGCGGCAGATTTGCCTGATAACGTATCAGAAGAAGAGAAAAAAGAGCGTTTAGCCCGTTTACAACAGCGTATTAACCAACAAGCCCAGCAGTTCAGCCGTATGATGCTTGGCACAGAGCAACGTATCTTGGTTGAAGGCCCATCTAAGAAAGATTTAATGGAGCTGACAGGCCGTACTGAAACTAACCGTGTGGTGAATTTTGTTGGTACACCGGATATGATCGGCAAGTTCGTTGATGTGAAAATTACCGATGTTTACACCAACTCCCTGCGTGGCGAGGTAATTCGCACAGAAGAAGAGATGGGATTACGCGTGGTGGAATCCGCCGAAAGCGTTATTGCTCGCACTCGTAAAGAAGATGAGTTAGGTGTTGGCAAATACGTTGTGAATCTGTAAAAAAATGACATTTTATGACCGCTTGTAGCTATAATACAAGCGGTCATTTTTTTAGATTTTTTTGCAATTTAACGTATCTCAAAATGCAAAAAGTAAGTGAAATTGAGCCACTTACAATTTATAATAATTTTAGCTAAATCGTTTTAGTTATGATTACATAAAATAGAAAGAGAACATTATGAGCAAGATTTGGGTAACAGGCGACGCTGTTGTAGATTTAATTCCAGACGGCGAAAATCACTATTTAAAATGTGCAGGCGGAGCTCCCGCAAATGTGGCGGTAGGCGTTTCTCGCTTAGGCGTTGAGGCAGGATTTATCGGGCGTGTAGGCAACGATCCACTCGGTCAATTTATGCGTGATGTGCTAAAAGCAGAAAATGTTTCTGTTGAGAATATGATTTTAGATGACAACCAGCGCACATCAACCGTTGTAGTGGGCTTAGATAACGGTGAACGTAGCTTTACCTTTATGGTTAATCCAAGTGCCGATCAATTCTTAGAAGTTGGCGATTTACCTGAATTTAATAAAGGCGATTTCTTACATTGTTGCTCAATCGCCCTAATTAATGACCCATCACGTTCTACCACCATTGAAGCCATCCTCCGTGTAAAACAAGCAGGAGGCTATGTTTCGTTCGATCCGAACCTACGTGAATCCCTCTGGAAAAGCCTTGATGAAATGAAATCGGTGGTAAATTCAGTGGTTTCAATGGCGGATATTCTCAAATTCTCAGAAGAAGAGCTAACGCTATTAACGAATACTGAAACGTTAGAACAAGCCACCCAAGCTATTACGGAACAATATCCTGAAAAATTAATCATCATTACCCTAGGCAAAGACGGAGCAATTTACCACCTCAACGGTAAGAGCCAAATTGTAGCAGGCAAAGCATTAAAACCTGTAGATACCACAGGGGCAGGCGATGCCTTTGTGAGTGGGCTATTAGCAGGTTTAGCTAATACGCCAAATTGGCAAGATGAAACTGCGTTAGTTGAAGTGATCCGCAAAGCCAACGCCTCTGGTGCATTAGCGACTACTGCAAAAGGGGCAATGTCTGCATTGCCGAACAAAGCGGAGTTAGAAGCGTTTTTGGCGGAATAGTTTAATGATGGCGCAAGCGTCCACGCTTGTGCCTAATTTTTATCACGGTACAAGCGTGGACGCTTGCACCATCGTAATTCTGAAATTATAGGAACAACCCTATGCACATTTTTAACAACGGCAAATACAAAAGCCTGCACGCTCAAAGCGAGGACGAATTAGATACCATTCGTCAAACTGTCCTTTCTGATCTTGATTTCTACCCAACTTACCATCTCGCCCCTGAAACAGGCTTATTTAATGACCCAAATGGCTTACTTTTTGATGGTAAAAACTATCATATTTTTGCCCAATGGTTTCCTTACGGGGCATTGCACGGAATGAAGCATTGGCAGCATTTTATGACCGAAGATTTTCAAACCTTTCAGAAAGGAGAGTTGTTAATTCCCGATGAACTATTTGAATCGCACGGCTGCTATTCAGGTGGAGCGATTTTATGGCAAGGCAAAATTGTGGCTTTCTATACGGGCAACACTCGCCGTCCTTCTGATAACGCTCGTGTGCCGCATCAAAATATTGCGATTTTTGATACTTCAGGCAAATTGCTCGAAAAACGTTGCATTATCGACCAAGCCCCAGCAGGTTACACCGAACACGTTCGTGATCCGAAACCTTATATTACCGCTGAAGGCAAGATCCGCTTTGTGCTTGGGGCACAGCGTGAAAATTTAACTGGCACAGCGTTAATTTATGAAATGAATGATTTAAATGATACACCTCGCTTAATTTCCGAGTTGGCTGTGAACGATTTTGATAACAGCAACGTATTTATGTGGGAATGTCCGGACTTATTTAGACTTGGCGGTAAAGATCTCTTTGTTTGGTCGCCACAGGGTAAACTGCGTGAAAGCCATCAATTCCAAAATAACTATCACGCTACTTATGCGGTGGGGCAGCTAAACGGTAATTCGTTCAATACAGAGCATATTGAGGAATTAGATTACGGCTTTGATTTCTATGCTCCGCAAACGGTAGAAAATTCAGATCGCATTATGTTTGGCTGGGTGGGCTTGCCTGATCTTACTTACCCGACTGATAAATACCAATGGCATTCAATGCTGACAATGCCCCGCAAACTTTCCCTACGAAACGGCAAAGTAGTGCAACAACCGATTGTGAATTTAGACGAACTACAAGCGGTCGAAATTTCAGAAAATTTTGCAATCGATAATTTAGATACCGCTTATTTGCAAATTTCTGTAGAAAATCAACCGCTTGTATTAGATTTCTTCAGCAATGATAAAGGGCAAACGCTCACAATGCGTTTTGAAAACGGCGTGTTTAGTTTAGACCGCAGCCAAAGTGAGCAAACTGAGTTGATGGAAAAATTTGGCACAGTTCGCCATTGTCAAATTGAAAAACTAGATACACTAGATATCTTCTTCGACCGCTCGGTGGTGGAAATTTTCCTCAACGGTGGCGAAAAGGTGCTAACCTCTCGTTTCTTTATCGCAAATCGTGAAAATAGCGTGAAAAGTTCCCGACCTCTGCAAGCGAGAGTAGCAAAAGTAATACCAATTAGCGTAGAATAAAGCAAGACGGGCGGGAAAGCCCTGAAATGATAAAAAGGAGAGAGTGTGAAGAAACGCTTAACGCTAAGCGATATTGCAGAACTCAGTGGTGTGTCTAAAACCACCGCAAGTATGATTTTAAACGGGCGAGGTAATGATTTTAGGATTAAGCCTGAAACTTGCCAAAAAGTAAAAGAAATCGCCCAAAAACACGGCTATCGAGCCAATGTTTATGCAAAATCCTTACAAGCTCAACGCACCAATGTGATTGGTTTAGTCATTCCTGATCTTACCAACTACGGCTTTGCATTAACTGCTAAAACGCTAGAAAAGTTATGCCGTGAGAATGGGCTACAACTTGTGATTGCCTGCTCTGATGACAGCTTTGACGGCGAGAAAAAAGCAATCGAGCGTTTGTTGGACAGACAAGTCGATTTACTCATCACTGCTCCTACTTACTACGAGCCTAGCTACTATAAAAGTATTACCCAATACACGCCTGTCTTACAGCTCGACCGCTATATTTTGGGGCTAGATGTGCCATCGATTACCAGTAATGACACTGAAACGATCAGTATGTTGGTGGAAAATATGGTGAGAGCCTATCAGCCAATAGAATTTTTCTATTTAGGCGGTCAGCTTTCGCTCTCGCCGAGCCAAAATCGTCTAAAAGGCTTTCGTGAGGGCTTGGAACAATCGCATTTAGATTTTGATGAAAATTGGGTGTTACACCAAGATTATCAGCCTGAATCGGGCTACCAAATGTTTTCGCAAGTGGTGGAAAAGTTAGGGCGACTGCCTGAAGCAGTCTTTACTGCTTCCTTTACCCTGCTTGAAGGGGTAATGCGTTATTTAACCGAGCATCGACAAATGGATAAACTCTTAACCCAAGAGCTGCATTTAGCCACCTTTGACGATCATCATTTATTGAATGCGTTGCCGTTTCATATTCACTCAATCAAGCAAGATCACCAACAGATCGCAGAACAAACATTCACGTTAATTCAGCAAAAATTAGCCCAAAAGAGAGTGGAAAGTGTGAAAGTGGATTGCGAAATTTTATGGCGAAAATCGATTTAAGAGGAAGTTATGGCACATTTTTATGAATATCTTGAGTTTAGTAACGATGAAGATCGTGAAAATCAGCTAGAGGTTTATGTTGAGGTAACACTAGAGCCAGAAACGGAAGACAAGCTGAAAGCACTTAGTGTACAAGGCGATTGGCTGGTAATGGCAGAACCCCATTGTCCTGATTGCGTGGAAATTGTGGCGTATTTTCAACGTATGGCAAAACTCAATCCAAACATCAAAGTAGAGTATATTGCTTGTAAAGAAGTCCAACAAGCAACGCAATTTAAGCACGATGAACAGCTACAAGCGGTTGTTTCTGAACCAAAAATTCCTACTATTTTTGATGTGAGTGGTAATAAGGCTGAAATCGTCTTATCAGAATTTCCGCAGTTTCTAAAAGACAAAATTGACGCTAAACCAGAGAAAGTTGATGAGTTTATCGCTAATTTCCGAATGGGGAAATTTGGGAAAGAGGTTGAGCAAGAATTATTGGCGGTTTTAACCAAAGTTAAATAATCCCCTAAATTCCCCTTACCATAATTGCAGTTGATAGGTTAGGCATTTATGCCCAACAGTTTTTTCTTTAACGAAAGTTAAATAATTCCCCTCGCCATAATTGCAGAACCTGCCTAATTTCTGTATAATCTGCAATCTTTTTATGAATAAAAATGAATATATCTTTGGAGTAAATTTATGGCTCGTGTAACCGTACAAGAGGCAGCGGAGAAAATTGGCAACCGTTTTGATTTAATCTTAATTGCCGCACGTCGTGCAAGACAATTACAACTTCACACGCGTGAGCCACTTGTGCCTGAAGAAAATGATAAACCAACCGTTATTGCATTGCGTGAAATTGAAGAGGGGTTAATTACCACTGATATTATGGATCAGTTAGAAAACCACGAGTCTATTAAACAAGAAGCGGCAGAGCAAGAAGCGATTTCGTTTTTAACTGAAATGAGCAACGAAGCGTAATTTTATTTTTCGTCAAGAGAGAATGGGCAATTGGGTCTGCAAGCGGTAGGATTTTCCTAAAAATTTGCAAATTCGTTGTCCATTTTTATTTCTGTTGAGGTATAACGTGTATCTTTTTGAACCTTTAGATCGAATTATTCAAGGCTATTTGCCGAGTGAACAAATCGAACGTGTTAAACGTGCCTATGTGATTGCACGCGATGCTCACGAGGGGCAAACACGCTCAAGTGGAGAGCCTTACATCACACACCCTGTTGCGGTAGCTTCTATCATTGCTGAGATGAAATTAGATCACGAAGCTGTGATTGCCGCCCTCTTGCACGATGTGATTGAAGATACACCTTACACCGAAGAAGAACTTGCGGCTGAATTTGGGCAGAGCGTTGCTGATATTGTGCAGGGTGTTTCTAAGCTCGATAAGTTAAAATTCCGCACTCGCCAAGAAGCGGAAGTAGCTAATTTCCGCAAAATGATTTTGGCGATGACGAAAGATATTCGTGTTGTTTTGATAAAACTCGCCGACCGTACTCACAATATGCGAACCTTAGGTTCACTTCGCCCCGACAAACGCCGCCGTATTGCAAAAGAAACATTGGAAATTTATAGTCCGTTAGCCCATCGTTTAGGTATTGAGCATATTAAAAACGAGCTAGAAGATCTCGGCTTTGAGGCAATGCACCCACAGCGTTATCGTGTATTAAAAATGGCAATTGCGAGTGCCAGAGGTCATCGTAAAGAGCTTATTCAACGCATTGCAGATGATATTAAAGGGCGTTTAGAGGATGTAAAAATTGAAGCTCGAGTTTATGGGCGTGAAAAGCATCTCTATTCGATTTATCAAAAAATGCGTCAGAAAGATCAGCATTTTCATTCCATTTTAGATATTTACGCTTTCCGTGTGGTAGTAGGAAATGTGGATAATTGCTACCGCGTATTGGGGCAGATGCACGCATTGTATAAACCTCGCCCGAAGCGTGTGAAAGATTACATTGCAGTACCGAAGCCAAATGGCTATCAATCATTACATACTTCAATGATTGGTCCGCACGGTGTACCGGTTGAGGTACAAATTCGTACCGAAGATATGGATAAAATGGCAGATATGGGAGTTACCGCTCATTGGCGTTATAAAGAGGGCGAAAATCCACACAACACCACAGTTCAATTGAAAGCACAGCAATGGTTACAAAGTATCGTCGAATTGCAAAACAGTGCTGGCAACACAGCGGAATTTATTGAAAATGTAAAATCGGATCTGTTCTCTGATGATATTTTTGTTTTTACGCCAAAAGGGCGTATTGTGGAATTGCCTGCGAATGCTACGGCGATTGATTTTGCTTATGCCGTTCACTCAGGAATTGGCGATCGCTGCGTGGGGGCGATTGTAGATCGTAATCCATATCCACTTACCGAGCCACTACGAACAGGGCAAACGGTGGAAATTATTACTGAGCAGGGCAAACGACCGAAAGTCTCTTGGCTGAATTTTGTAGTAACGGGTAAAGCACGAGCGAAAATTCGTCAGTTCCTCAAAAATCAAGAACACGATGAAGCCATTGAATTAGGCAAGCGACAATTAATTCGTGTGATGAATTTGAATTCGATTGATGAACTTAAACCAGACGTTATTCAGCCTGTATTAGATGAGCTACGCTTAGCGACTTTTGACGATTTATTAGCTGAAATTGGGCTGGGTAACCAGATGAGCAGCGTGATCGCTCAACGCTTATCAGGCGAAACATTGCAAATTGATACTGATGGCAACCCAGAAAATAACCAACCGATAAAAATTGAAGGGGTGGAAAATCATCTCATCAGTTTCGCAAAATGCTGTTTACCGATACCGGGCGATGACATTATTGCTCACGTTAGTTCAGGCAAAGGCTTGGTTATTCACAATACTTGTTGTGCAAATGTAAAAGATTATGCTCTTGATCAAAGCCATTATCTACCTGTAATGTGGGAAGTGGCTAAAGAAAAAGCCATCAAGTTTGAAACGGAAATTGTGCTAGATATTATGAATGAGCCGGGTGTGTTAGCTGCTATTACTTCTACCTTTGCGAAGATGGACAGCAACATCGGCAGCATTCATAGCGAAGCAAGAGAGGGCAATGTTTATAAAGTGATATTCCAGATCTCGGTTATTGATAAAGCTCACTTTGAGGCGATTTTACGCAAATTATCTAGCATTAATGGTGTGGTAAAAGTGGCTCGCAAATAGGTAATAAGCTAAGTAACAAGCGGTGGAATTCTGTAAATTTTTTGCAAAATTCGACCGCTTGTATTTTATGCTTACATCTTCGCTTCAATCAATTTCACTAAGGCTTTAATGTGATCGCCGTTTGCATTCAATGCAGGAATGTAACGATAAGATTCTCCGCCTGCGTGTTCAAAATTCTCACGGTTTTCTTCCGCAATTTCTTCCAATGTTTCTAAACAGTCTGCCGAGAAGCCCGGACACACAACTGCCACTTTTTTCACGCCTTTTTGTGGGAAGCCTTCAAGAGTTTCATCGGTGTAAGGCTGTAACCACTCTTCATCGCCAAAACGTGATTGGAAAGAAACAAGCCATCTATGCTTTGGTAAGCCTAATTTTTCTGCCACTAATTCAGCGGTTTCATAACAATGTCTTGAGTAAAAATCTCCCTCGTCTTCATAGCGTTTTGGAATACCGTGGAAAGAGAAAAGTAATAGCTCATCTTGTTCAACTTGAATAGAATTCACTAACGCTTGAATATAAAGCGGATCGTTGTGATAGCTATGAATAAAATCGAACGGCACAATTTTACGCTGTGCTTTTAAACCGTTTGCGAAAGCGTCAAACACCGACGCAGTGGTGGTGCTGCTATACTGTGGATAAAGCGGTAGCACGATAATTCGCTCAACGCCTTGTTTAATCAGATTATCTGTTGCACTTTCAATGCTTGGATTACCGTAAGACATTCCCAATTCCACCACCACATTTTTACCTTTGGCATCAAAATAGCGTTGAACAGAACGTTGCTGCTCACGAGAAATCACTAATAATGGTGAACCTTCTTCACTCCATACCGATTGGTATAATTTAGCCACCTTTGGCGAGCGTTTTGGCAATACGATAAAGTTTAAAATTGCCTGCCATTTCACTTTGGGTAAGTCGATAACACGAGGATCGCTTAAAAATTGTTTCAAATAACGTTTAACGGCTGGGGCAGAGGGTTCATCTGGTGTGCCTAAGTTGGCTAATAAAATACCGATTTTTTGCTGATTCATAGTATATTTTCCAAAATTATAGATTATAGATAAATGAGTATGCAACGATTATGCCATAAAGTAATATAAATTTCTGCGATTATTACAAGCGGTGGTATTTTTCAAAAACTTTGCAAACAATCTGATTTGTACTTAGATTGATTCTTGCTTTTTGTTTTGTTTGCCTGTAGAATTGCAACTCTTTTTTATGGTCCTTGTTTGGCAGAAACATTTTTGTATGCCAACTTTTTAAATATTTAGGTAGATAAGCAATGAAACGTACATTTCAACCATCAGTATTAAAACGTGCTCGTACACACGGTTTCCGTGCTCGTATGGCTACTAAAAACGGTCGTCAAGTATTAGCACGTCGTCGTGCTAAAGGTCGTAAATCTTTATCTGCATAATTGCAGAGTAAGCCAAAACACCTTTCTAATTAAGTGTGAAGAAGCTAAATTTTTCTCGGGAGCTGCGTTTGTTAGCTCCCGTTCAATTTAAAGCGGTGTTTGAAGAACCACTTCGAGCCAGCACCCCTCAAATGACCCTTCTTGCGAGAGAGAATACAGTAGATAATCCTCGTCTCGGTTTAACCGTTGCTAAAAAACATCTTAAACGAGCTCACGATCGTAATCGTATTAAACGTATTGTGAGAGAAAGTTTTCGCCTAAAACAGCACGAATTACCCAATTTTGATTTTGTATTTGTGGCAAAAGGTGGCATTGGTAAATTAGACAACGCAACGTTTCTCGACACTCTGGAAAAATTATGGGCAAGACATATCCGCCTGAGCAAAAAGCCAGCTCAAAGCAATCATCAGAGCAACCAATAAGTGAGCCAAAACGCGTCAGTTTATTGGCAAGATTATTCCTGCTTCCCATCTATTTCTACCGCTATGCCATCAGCCCGTTGATTGGTCCTCGCTGCCGATTTTACCCAACCTGCTCAACCTATGCCGTTGAAGCGATTAAAATTCACGGTGCAGTCAAAGGCGGATATCTCGCCTTTAAACGAATTTTACGCTGTAATCCAATGAGTGAGGGCGGGGAAGACCCTGTTCCGCCACGTGAAAGGAAATGTTGTAAATGTGAGAGAAATGAAAAATAGCCTAAACTAAAAAGTTAGGCTATTTTGCTTGATACAAGCGGTTATCTTTTAGGTAAATTTTACCAATTAAATACTAAAGGAAGAACCGCAGCCACAAGTTGCACTCGCATTTGGATTAGTAACTACAAAGCGAGAACCATCTAAGCCTTCGGTATAATCTACCGTACCGCCGATTAAATATTGCAAGCTCATCGGATCAACCACCAAGCCTACATTTTGGTTCTCAATAGTGAGATCGCCCTCATTTACCTGATCATCAAAGGTAAACCCATACTGAAACCCACTACAGCCCCCACCCGTAATATAAACACGCAAGCGAAGATTTGGGTTATCTTCGCCTTCAATTAAGGTTTTCACTTTACGAGCTGCTGCATCAGTAAAGATTAAAGGAATTTGGATATCGTTCATTTTGTTTTAGATCAAGGTTCTGAATGATTGGGTATTATCTAATAATTACATTGCAAGTGCAATCTCAAAAAAATAGTAATATTTTATAGATAGATAGATAGATAGATAGATAGATAGATAGATAGTAGATAGATATGGTGTATAATCCGCGCAAAAATTTTACGAATTCAGAGGACGTTATGGCAGATTTACCAAAAACAGTTGAACAACATTCAGATGAGATCGATTTAACTGAGATTATCCGTGTTTTATGGGACAAGAAAATTTGGATTATTTTAACTACTTTTGTTACTACCTTACTAGCGGGTATTTATGCTTTTACGGCAAAAGAGCAATGGACTTCTAAGGCTACTGTGATTGCTCCGACATTAACTGATCTAGGCGATTACTTAGATATACGCCGTGAATATAGCCGAATTTTGCGTACTGAAGCTGTTGACCCAGCTAAATTGGCTGCTGGATTATTTGGTAATTTTAAACTCTTAGCTAAATCTTCCGATGCTAAAAATGAATTTTTTCAGCAATCTGAGCTATATAGTAAGCTCATTAAAGATAAAACTGAAGAAGCTCAAAGAGCTATATTATTTAACAAATGAAGCGATGAAGTTTGTAATACCTGATCCTAAAAAAGAGCCTAATAAAATTGGTGATACTTTTTCATTATATGCGGAAGAACCATATGATGCACAAATGACATTAGGCAAATTTATTGCCTTTATTAGTGAAAAAGCGTTTAAGCTACAATTACAAGAATTTTTAGTAGACTTTCAAAATTTATTAGTAACGCTTAAATATGAAAAATTAAGGGGCTGTCCTAGATAACGACTAAAACTTCCATTTAGGTTAAGATAACCCTATGAGAAAAAGTCGTCTAAGTCAGTACAAACAACATAAACTCATAGAGCTGTTTGTAGCAGGCGTA
>NZ_JBGTYY010000023.1:0-34346 GCF_041807705.1 Mannheimia kashgarensis | reverse complement strand
CGGTTACGCCTGCTACAAACAGCTCTATGAGTTTATGTTGTTTGTACTGACTTAGACGACTTTTTCTCATAGGGTTATCTTAACCTAAATGGAAGTTTTAGTCGTTATCTAGGACAGCCCCTAATTTTTTGATCACCAATTACTACTGGGCGTGCTAACTCGTAAATCCGTTTATCAGCTAATGCTTTAATAATAACTTCTGGTCCGATACCTGCGGCATCTCCCATCGTAATTCCTAAAATAGGTTTCATTTTTACTCCTTGATTGAAATTAATCATTTTGAGCGAGGTATATCGTAAATAAAGTAACAAAAATAAATATTCACAATCTTTTTGATTTATTTTAATCAAATTTAGAAGGGTAGATTAGTAGAGTAGGAAATAAAATGTTAGTCATTACCTAGATAAAGCTTCCCTTTTCAGAAAAAAACGGTATCATTACGCCCCTTAAATGTAACCCTACATTTAAGTCTGTTTCCAACCTATCCCATTCATTTCTTCGGGACAAATAGGGTAAAAACAAAAAAGCTGAAACGCTTTTTTTAATAAGTAGCGAGTCAAATGCCCCAAGGCACCGAGTCTTTCCGGATTCGCGAGCTTAGGCTTCCTCCGCAAGGCACCCGACTTATTTTTTTCACCTCTTTTAGAAGGTTTATTTCAATGACAATTAAAACTCCTATTCAAGCTGTTCTTGCTTCAAACCAATACTTTTTAGATCGCCAAGATGCAATGGAATCAAACGTACGTAGCTATCCGCGTAAATTACCGTTTGCTTACCAAAAAGCTCAAGGCGTGTGGGTAACTGATGTTGAAGGCAATGAATACCTCGATTTTTTAGCAGGTGCAGGAACGCTTGCATTAGGTCATAACCACCCTAAATTAATCCAAGCGATTAAAGATGTTTTAGACAGTGGTTTACCTTTACATTCTTTAGATATTACCACCCCATTAAAAGATGCTTTCACAGAAGAATTACTTTCATTCTTCCCGAAAGATCAATATATTCTCCAATTCACAGGCCCAACAGGGGCTGATGCGAATGAAGCTGCGATTAAATTAGCGAAAACCTTTACCGGTCGTAGCAATGTGATCGCATTCTCAGGTGGTTTCCACGGTATGACACACGGTGCGTTATCTTTAACAGGTAACTTAAGTGCGAAGAATGCAGTACAAGGTTTAATGCCGGGTGTGCAATTTATGCCGTATCCGCACGAATATCGTTGCCCGTTTGGTATTGGGGGCGAGGCTGGTGCAAAAGGAGTTGAGCACTATTTTGAAAACTTTATCGAAGATGTTGAAAGTGGTGTGGTAAAACCGGCTGCTGTTATTCTTGAAGCAATTCAAGGCGAAGGCGGTGTTGTGCCAGCTCCAATCAGTTTCTTACAAAAAGTGCGTGAAGTAACGAAAAAACACGGCATTTTAATGATTGTGGACGAAGTTCAAGCAGGTTTCTGCCGTTCAGGTAAAATGTTCGCCTTTGAACACGCAGGTATTGAGCCGGATATCGTGGTGATGTCAAAAGCGATTGGCGGTAGCCTTCCATTAGCGGTATTAGCAATCCGTAAAGAATTTGACGCTTGGCAGCCGGCTGGTCACACAGGCACATTCCGTGGTAATCAGTTAGCAATGGCAACAGGTTATGTTTCACTCAAAATTATGCGTGAAGAAAACCTTGCGCAAAATGCTCAAGAGCGTGGTGAGTACTTAACAAACGCATTACGTGAGTTAAGCAAAGAATTACCTTGTATTGGTAATGTACGCGGTAAAGGCTTAATGATGGGTATTGATATTGTTGATGAACGCCAGCCAAAAGATGCAACAGGTGCTTACCCTCGTGATTGCGACTTAGCCGTTGCAATTCAAAAATATTGCTTTAAGAACAAATTGTTACTAGAACGTGGCGGACGTGGTGGTAACGTTGTGCGTGTGCTTTGTGCGGTAAATATTACCCAAGCAGAATGTGAAGAGTTTATTAAACGCTTTAAACAATCTGTTACCGAAGCAGTGAAAGCAGTGCGTGGTTAATTTGTAATGAGACAAGCGGTTGAATTTTGTAAATTTTTTGCGAAATTTAACCGCTTTTTAAACACTCAAAATCAAGCAAAGGGCATTCTTATGGCAACAACAGTTAATTGGAATAGCTTCTTTACAAATAAAGAAAGCGTAAGTGATGACTTTATGCTTGAGCGTTCTTTTGGAGAAGAAATAAATATGTCAAACCTAGAAAAACACAGACAATCTCTGTTCTGTAGTGATCCAAAATCCATTGCGGATTATGAATCGGCGATGAACAATGCGGTAAAAGCGGTTTCAGACTGGCTGAAAGAAGAAAAAATGTACACCGGTGGCTCAATTAAAGAGTTGCGTGCCAAAATCAATGGTTTTAACCCATCTCAAGCCGGTGTAGGCGTGCAAAAATCGCTAGAACATTTGGTGGAAATTTTCTTAAAACCAAGCCTCAAAGTTCACCACCCTCATTCTTTGGCTCACTTACATTGCCCGACAATGATAACCAGCCAAATTGCAGAAGTGTTGATTAATGCCACCAACCAATCAATGGACTCTTGGGATCAAAGCCCAGCGGGTTCGATTATGGAAGAGCATTTAATTGATTGGTTACGCCAAAAAGTGGGCTATGGAAACGGCACGTCAGGCGTATTTACGTCAGGTGGTACACAATCAAACTTAATGGGCGTGTTGTTGGCTCGTGATTGGGCGATTGCAAACCATTGGAAAAATGAAGATGGCTCGGAATGGTTGGTGCAAGCAGATGGTATTCCGCCTGATGCAATGAAAAAAGTGAAAGTGGTTTGCTCTGAAAATGCTCACTTCTCGGTGCAAAAAAATATGGCAATGATGGGAATGGGTTTCCAATCGGTAGTTACTGTGCCATCAAATGCCAATGCACAAATGGACGTTGAAGCCCTTGCGAAAACCTTAGCGGATTTAAAAGCCGAAGGCAAAATTGTGGCTTGTATCGTGGCAACTGCTGGTACAACAGATGCCGGTGCGATTGATGATTTAAAAGCGATCCGCAAATTAGCCGATGAATACAAGGCGTGGGTTCATGTTGATGCCGCTTGGGGCGGAGCGTTATTGTTATCGAAAGATTTCCGCCATTTCTTAGATGGCATTGAGCTAACCGATTCGATTACCCTTGATTTCCACAAGCACTTCTTCCAATCGATTTCTTGTGGGGCATTCTTGTTAAAAGATGAAGCGAACTATCGTTTCATTGATTACAAGGCGGATTACCTCAACTCAGAATACGATGAAGAACACGGTGTACCAAACTTAGTGGCAAAATCGCTGCAAACGACCCGTCGTTTTGATGCGTTGAAATTATGGTTCACAGTAGAAGCCTTAGGCGAAGATTTATATGCTTCGATGATCGATCACGGTGTGTATCTCTCAAAAGAGGTGGAAGCCTATATCAATGCAACGAAAGGCTTAGAAATGTTAGTGCCAGCACAATTCGCTTCGGTGTTATTCCGTGTTGTGCCGGAAGGTTATCCGGCAGAATTTGTGGATACCCTAAACCAAAATGTGGCAGATGAATTATTTGCACGAGGTGAGGCGAATATCGGTGTAACCAAAGTTGGTGAGCATCAATCACTGAAAATGACTACTTTAAGCCCGATTGCAACACTTGAAAACGTAAAAGCATTATTAGCTCAGGTGTTAGCAGAAGCGGAGCGGATTAAAGATTCGATTGTCAATGGCACTTACGTTCCACCAATTGACTAATGGCATCGAAAATAAAAGCGTGTTTTCAGGATTTATTTATGTTTTAATGTTTGCATTCGGTAGTTTTTATCGAATGCAAATTTTTTAATAAGGAGTTTTTATGAAAAAAGTACTGGGTTTAGCCTTGATGGCAATGGCTTTATCGGCGTGTAATTCAACCGCTTCTAATAGTTCTTCACAAGCAAATACAGGCGTTGCACTGGCGAATGTGATTAGCGTGAAACAGGCGTTAGCGGCAGCAGATGATAGCTACGTTACTGTAGAAGGCACAATCTTAAATAAAGTAGGTGATGAAACTTACTTATTTAAAGATACAACAGGGCAAATTCGTGTGGAGATTGACGATGAAGTTTGGGCAGGTCAACACGTTGGTAGCGAAGGCAATCAAGTCCGTTTATCCGGTGAAATTGACAAAGACCGTAACAAAACCGAGTTAGATGTTAAAAAACTCACGGTAATCAAACCTTAAGCTGATTCCCCGCCTTGTTTGGCGGGGTTTTCATTTAATAGAACGAAATTTTCAGCTCAATAAAGGCAAGTCACAAAGCCATACGTTTTGCAAAAAAACGCAAAATCCTACCGCTTGTTATTTCAATATTTCTCTGCAAGATTCTGCAACTTCTTGCAAGATGGCCACATAATCTGTCTCTTTTAAGCCAATATTGCCAAAATAGTGCATTTTCACATCATTAATCCCACAAAACTCAAATAGCCCTTTACCAAGCGTGTGTTCAAAGGCATTGAGAAAACCTTTTCGCTCATATTTTTCATTGGAATTACCCAGCGTAACAAATTGTTGCATTTTCTTGCCTGTGAGTAAGCCGATACTTTCAATCTCGCCATTTTGATAGGCAAAATCATAGCTCAATACACGGTCTAAATAGCCTTTTAAAATGGCAGGAAACCCCATCCACCAAAGGGGATAAATCAGCGTAATCACATCAGCTTCTCGCCAATATTGATGTTCCGCAGCAATATCGGGAACATATTGTTGGGAAAGGGTTTGAGTAAATTCTTGCCAAGTCAAAATAGGGTCAAAATTAAGCTGATAGAGATCTCGTACCATCACATTATTGGGCGAGGCTGCAACGGCTTTTTCTAAAATGGCGTGGTTAAAACTATGATTTGAGGGGTGAGCGTAGATAATGAGATGTTTCATTTTCTTACCTTTTATCTTTTTTTGTGTAGCTGATAGAGGATCTCAATGAAAATTTCTTTGATGGAAATCAATGTTTTAGCGAATACTTGCCCAAATACCCCGTTTGAGGAATGAACGCTAACCCGTGAACATTGGATAATTTAGCCTATGATAACGGCAAAAATGGTGTTTTCTTGACCAATAATTCCAATCAATCACTTCCTCGTCGCAGCTTTTTACGAGGGCAATTTTTAGATTCACTTAAAAGCGAAAAAATAAGTTGGCAAGGGTATGAAGCAATTCGTCCGCCTTGGGCTAATTTAGCAAATTTTTTAGAAAAATGCACCGCTTGTGATAACTGCATTAAGGTTTGCGAAACAAGCATTGTTGTAAAAGGGGCAGGTGGTTATCCTGAGGTTGATTTCAGCAAAGGCGAATGTACATTCTGTGAAAAGTGTGTGCAATCTTGCGAAGCTGATGTGTTTCGAGACGTTTCAGAACAGGCTTGGAATCACAAAATTGAAATTCAAGACAGTTGTTTATTGAAACGGGGAACAGAATGCCGAAGCTGTGGCGACAGTTGTGAAATGCGAGTGTTTCGCTTTCGACCGAGTTTAGGTGGTATCGCCCAAATGACATTAGATTTAGAAAGCTGTAACGGCTGTGGAGCTTGTTTAAATGTTTGTCCAACAAGTGCAATTAAAATCAGCCACAGTAATAATACAGGCAAATAGAGATGAGTGAAAAATTATCTGAACAGGAAAGCTGGTATGTTTGTAGTTTAGTGGTGCAAGCAAAGCCAGAAAAGTTGGAAGAAGTGAAAGCTGAGATTCTGAACATTCCTTATACCGAGATTCACGGGGAAAAACCAGAAGAAGGCAAATTAGTCGTAACGATCGAAAGTAATGTGCATTTAGCCCTTTCCGATCGTATCGATCAAGTAAGAGATATTAAAGGTGTGATTGTAGTCTCTTTAATCTCAAACTATATCGATGAACAGTAACAGTTATTTTTGAAGCAAACGTGGGACAGTATTATGGAACTCAATCGTAGAGATTTTATGAAAGCAAATGCAGCTGTGGCTGCAGCTGCTGCGGCAGGAATTATGATTCCCGTGAAAAACGTCCAAGCTGATGATAGCGGTATTCGTTGGGATAAAGCTCCTTGCCGTTATTGTGGTACAGGTTGTAGTGTACTTGTAGGTACAAAAGATGGCAAGGTGGTTGCAACACAAGGCGATCCGGATGCAGAAGTGAACCGTGGTTTAAACTGTATTAAAGGTTATTTCTTATCAAAAATGATGTATGGTGCAGACCGTATGCAAGAGCCAATGCTTCGTATGAAAGATGGCAAATTTGATAAGAATGGCGATTTCACTCCGGTTTCGTGGGAACAAGCATTCACAGTAATGGCAGATAAAATCAAAGCTACCATTAAAAGTGATGGTCCTAATGCAGTAGGTATGTTCTCATCAGGTCAAACAACCATTTTTGAAGGTTATGCGAAAGTGAAACTTTGGAAAGGTGGTTTCCGTTCTAATACCATTGACCCGAATGCACGTCACTGTATGGCATCAGCTGCGGTTGCCTTTATGCGTACCTTTGGTATGGACGAACCGATGGGCTGCTATAACGATATTGAAAAAACCGATGCGTTTGTACTTTGGGGCTCAAATATGGCAGAAATGCACCCGATTTTATGGAGCCGTATTTCTGATCGCCGCTTATCGAATGACAATGTGCGTGTTGTGGTAATGTCTACTTACGAACACCGTTCATTTGAGTTAGCCGATACACCAATTATCTTTAAACCGCATTCAGACTTAGCAATCTTAAACTACATTGCTAACTACATTATTGAAAATGATAAAGTAAATTGGGATTTCGTAAACAAGCATACTAAATTCAAACGTGGTGAGACCAACATCGGTTACGGTTTACGTCCTGAACACAAATTACAACAAAATACCAATGCGAAAACTGCAGGTAAAATGTATGACAGTGATTTTGAAGAATTTAAGAAAATCGTTGCGCCATATACATTAGACGAAGCTCACCGTATTTCGGGTGTGCCGAAAGAGCAGTTACAAGCCTTAGCAGAAATGTATGCTGATCCAAACAGAAAAATTGTTTCATTCTGGACAATGGGCTTCAACCAGCACACTCGTGGTGTATGGGTAAACCATATGATGTATAACGTACACTTATTAACAGGCAAGATTGCATTAGAAGGTTGCGGACCATTCTCTTTAACCGGTCAGCCATCTGCTTGTGGTACAGCCCGTGAAGTAGGAACATTTATCCACCGCTTACCGGCAGATATGGTGGTAACAAATCCTAAACACCGTGAGATTGTAGAAAAGTCGTGGAAATTACCGGCTGGGGTAATTCCTGATGTGCCGGGCTATCACGCAACTGCACAAAGCCGTGCATTAAAAGATGGCAAAATGAAATTCTTATGGCAGATGTGTACCAACAATATGCAGGGCGGTCCAAATATCAATGAAGAGATCTTCCCAGGCTGGCGTAACCCTGAAACCTTTATCGTGGTTTCAGATCCGTACCCATCAGTTTCAGCCGTTGCTGCAGACTTAATCCTTCCAACCTGTATGTGGGTAGAAAAAGAAGGGGCTTATGGTAACGCAGAACGCCGTACTCAATTCTGGCGTCAGCAGGTTAAAGGCCCGGCAAATGCACGTTCTGATACTTGGCAATTAGTTGAGTTCTCTAAATACTTCAAAGTAGAAGAAGTATGGCCGGAAGAACTATTAGCAAAAGCGCCTGAATTACGTGGCAAAACGTTGTACGAAATCCTTTATACCAACGGAAAAGTGGATAGCTACCAAGTACCGACAAACATTCCGGGTTATATGAATGATGAAGCGGATCACTTCGGTTACTACATTCAAAAAGGTTTATTTGAAGAGTATGCAGAATTTGGCCGAGGACACGGACACGATTTAGCTGACTTCGATACTTACCACAAAGTGCGTGGTTTACGTTGGCCTGTAGTAAAAGACGAAAAAACAGGCGAATATAAAGAAACACTATGGCGTTACCGTGAAGGTTATGACCCATATGTAAAACCGGGTGAAGAAGTTGCGTTCTATGGTAATGCAGACAAAAAAGCTGTTATTTTGGGCGTACCTTATGAGCCACCTGCAGAAGCACCTGATGAAGAATATGATTTATGGTTCTGTACAGGTCGTGTGCTTGAACACTGGCACACAGGTACAATGACCCGCCGTGTTCCTGAGCTTCACAAAGCATTCCCAACTAACTTAGTTTGGATGCACCCGGACGATGCGAAAAAACGTGGTTTACGTCATGGTGATAAAGTGAAAGTGATTTCACGCCGTGGTGAGTATGTATCTAACTTAGATACGCGTGGACGTAACAAATGTCCACAAGGGTTAATTTACTCGACCTTCTTCGATGCAGGTCAGTTAATTAACAAAGTAACTCTTGATGCGACAGACCCAATTTCATTTGAAACCGACTTCAAAAAATGTGCGGTTAAAGTGGTTAAGGCTTAATGTGAATGGGCGAATTCTTTCGCCCGACATTATACCCCGTAGGGGCAAATTATTATTTGCCCATCACAAGCGGTTAAATTTTCATAAAAATTTGCAAAAAATTGTCGAAAACCAACCGCTTGAATTAAGAGGAACCCAC
Source organism: Mannheimia kashgarensis (assembly GCF_041807705.1). Taxonomy (NCBI): domain Bacteria; kingdom Pseudomonadati; phylum Pseudomonadota; class Gammaproteobacteria; order Pasteurellales; family Pasteurellaceae; genus Mannheimia; species Mannheimia kashgarensis. Next base: position 25,788 of record NZ_JBGTYY010000023.1, on the reverse strand, counting down.
AATGAAAATGGATCCAAATCGTCGCCAGTTTTTAAAAAATGCAACCCGTACCGCAGCCGGTGTTTGCGGTGTGGGAATGATTTTAGGGCTACAGCAACAACAAAGTTTTGCCCGCCAAGGGGTGGCGTTGCGTCCACCGGGTGCATTGCCGGAGCAAGATTTCCTGAGTGCTTGCACCCGTTGCGGACAATGTGTGCAGGCTTGTCCTTACGATATGTTGCATTTGGCATCGCTTATTTCACCAGTGGAAGCAGGCACGCCATACTTTATTGCACGGGATAAGCCTTGCGAAATGTGCGTGGATATTCCCTGTATGAATGCTTGCCCAACCGGGGCATTAAGCGAAGAGCTAAAAGACATTGACGATGCACGAATGGGGCTTGCGGTGTTGCTCGACCACGAAACTTGTCTTAACTGGCAAGGCTTGCGTTGTGATGTGTGTTATCGAGTTTGCCCTTTAATTGATAAAGCAATTACCCTTGAAAAAGTACATAACGATAGAACCTCCATTCACGCAAAATTAATCCCAACTGTACATTCCGATGCTTGTACAGGCTGTGGAAAATGTGAACAGGCTTGTGTGCTAGAAGAAGCAGCAATTAAAGTATTACCGATGGATTTAGCCAAAGGATTACTCGGCAGACACTACCGCTTAGGCTGGCAAGAAAAACAAAATGCAGGTAAATCGTTAATTGAAGATGTACACCCTGACGGTTTACGTCCAGCTTATGATGCAAGAATGCCGGAAGGCTTACACGAACCCGTTTATCAACATATGGAAGTAAAACCGGGAGCGAAAGTTGCAACGCCAAGTCGGGCGACACAAAATTATGTACCGAACTCTACGACGGTGGAAGCTCCGGAGCATTTCCCTGATTTAGACTTGAATCTCAAGGGGGTGAAATAATGGCAGCCAATTCTCCAAAAAATGCGGGCTTAGAGGCTCGTCAGAAACTAGGTTGGTGGCACGCTTACCGCTTTTTGATTTTAAGACGCTTAACCCAGCTTAGCATTATTTTGATGTTTTTAAGCGGACCACTTTGGAATGTCTGGATTTTAAAAGGCAATTATAGCGGCAGCTTATTGCTGGATACCGTGCCAATGACAGATCCGTTAATGACAGCCCAAGTCTTAGCGACAGGCTATCAACCTGAATGGACAGTGCTAATCGGGGCATTAATTATTGTTGCATTTTATGCGATTGTCGGCAGCAAGCTATTTTGCAGTTGGATTTGCCCGATGAATATGGTAACCGACACCGCCGCTTGGCTAAGACGCAAACTCGGTATCCGCCAAAGTGCTAAAATTCCACGCAATTTGCGCTATGTGATTTTGGCAGTCATTTTAGTCGGTAGTGCAATTTCTGGCACGCTATTGTGGGAGTGGATAAACCCGGTTGCGGCACTCGGTCGGGTGTTTGTATTCGGTTTAGGAGCAACGCTTTGGTTGGTTTTAGTGGTGTTCTTGTTTGACTTATTGGTAGCAGAACACGGTTGGTGCGGACACCTTTGCCCGATAGGGGCAACTTATGCCTTAATTGGGGCGAAAAGCCTGATTAAAGTTAAAGTGGTGGATCGTAACCGTTGCGATAATTGTATGGATTGTTACAACGTTTGCCCTGAGCCACAAGTGCTTCGAGTACCATTACATGGTAAGCCTGAAGATAGCACTGTTATCTTATCAAAAGATTGTATTACCTGCGGACGTTGTATTGACGTTTGTGCTGAAAAAGTTTTTGCCTTTGGAACACGTTTTCAAGGCAGTATTGATGTAAAGAATATTTAAATTTAGCTTTGTTTAAAAACAAGCATTTTAATGGAGTGAACCTCAAATGAGAAAATATCTTGCCCTAATTTTATCCGCAATGACAGGCTTGGCAATGGCAGAAGGCCCGAAATTATCCGGTTCTATTGATGATACAGCCGAAAGTGTTGCACCGGGATTTCATAATCCGCAAAAAGATGTAGGGAATATCCCAACAACTTTCCCATTCCAACCACCACTTGTTCCACACAGTATTCGTGGCTTACAAGTGAGCAAAAATGTAAACCATTGCTTAGGTTGCCACGCGATTGAACCTTCTAAAACCACCGGTGCAACTCGTTTACCGCCAAGTCATTTTATGGATCGTGATGGCAAAGTTTATGAAAATGAATCGCCACGTCGTTACTTCTGTTTACAATGCCACGTTCAACAAACAAGTGTAAACCCAATTGTTCAAAATAAATTTGAATCTGTACGACAAACGCAAGGTAAATAAGGAGTAAGTAATGATAAGAAGATTTTTTAACTGGTTACGTCGCCCAAGTAGAATGGCAATTGGTTTGGTAATTCTACTTTCTGCATTAGGGGGTATTTTTGCGTGGAGTGGTTTTAATGCGGGGCTTGCTTACACCAATACCGAAGAGTTTTGTTCAAGCTGTCATATGAACGATGTTGTACCTGAATACCGTGCTTCTGCTCACTACTCAAATCGCAGTGGTGTGAAAGCGATTTGTTCAGACTGCCACGTTCCACACGAATTTTTCCCAAAATGGAAGCGTAAAATTATTGCAGCTAAAGAAGTATATGCTCACTATACGGGTAAAGTAGATACTAAAGAGAAATTTGAAGCACATCGTGGCGAAATGGCGATGCGTGAATGGGAGCGTTTAAAAGCGAACGATTCACAAGAGTGCCGTAACTGCCATAACTTTGAAGATATGGATTTCACCCAACAAAAAACGGTGGCACAGCAAATGCACGCATTGGCACAAGAACAAAATAAAACCTGTATCGATTGCCATAAAGGGATTGCTCACAATCTTCCACATATGGAAGCGATTCAGAAAAACTTCATTCCTGATGATTTGCTGAAAAAAGCAGAAGAGAAGAAATAGCCTAAAGTTGTTCAACAGAAACCCTCAATTTCGATTGAGGGTTTCTTTTTTCGTAGCCAAGTTAGTAACCGACTGCATTTAGATTTGGTAAAAAATCATTGGAATTTAACCGCTTGACGGCTGTTTCCTGCATACCATCTTCGTGAAGTACAATTTCCCGCCAGCCTTGAGGCAATAAATCTAAAGTAAACTGATCGCAATTCGGCTTAAATTGAATACAAGTAGATGGAGTGGCATAAATCGGAATACCTTGCCACACATCATCGACCTGCTGATGAATATGTCCGTGCACAATTCCTTTAACATTCGCAAATTTTGTTAAAATTTCGGCTAATTCGTTACTGTTTTTTAAACTATGCTGATCGAGCCACGCAGAATTTGTCGGTAAAATGTTGTGGTGCAGAGCAATCAAGCTAAAACGTTGCGGATATTGTGCCAATTTTTCTTCCAACCACTTCAGCTGTAAGTAGGAGAGTTCGCCATAAGGCATACCAACTACTTGGCTATTCAATAAAAGCAGCTGCCATTTATCGCCGATTAAGATCTGCTTATGCGGTAAAATATGTGAATACTGCCCTAAAATTTCTCCCATATTCGGCTGAACATCGTGATTTCCCTCCAACCATACAATCGGCGTTTTTAGTGGTTCGGTAATTTGTGCAAAATAATGATAACCGGCGATATTGTGATCTTGAATTAAATCGCCGGTGGCAAGCACTAAATCAAAGGCTTGTGTGGTCTCAATTTGTTTTTGTATCTGCTCAATGACTGCTGAGAAGCTCTTTACTGTTTTGACATTGAGCAGTGTCTCCTCCGTGTGGGAAAACAAATGCGGATCGGTTATTTGCAATAACCTAACCGTACCGTTTTTTTGCAGTTTAAAGGGTTCACTCATTGTGTGTTTCCATTCAAAATTTCATAAAATTTAACTGGTTAGATTTTATCAGTAAGCGAAAATGAAAAATGTGTTCTATGCCGCATTTTTGAAAAAAAGTTTCTCTTTTTGATAAAAATCTATGCAGCTAACGTTCTATCAGCTTCAATTAGAAAAAAGTGGAATTTTATTACGAGTTTTTTATAACAGAATAGAATAATTATTTGATTAATATCAATGACATTTTTTTCCAAAACGAAAATAATCACACCTTATTAGATAAAGGAGTAAATTAATATGCGTTCAGAACTTTTAAAAACGCTTTTGCTATCAGGGCTGATTTTGCCGTTATTGATGGCGTTTGCCGTAGGGGCTTACGGCTTGATTGTGTGGCTATTACAAATGTTTGTTATTGGTTTACCGGGGGCATAGAAAATGTTAGGTTCAATCAAAGCATTATTTACTAAGCCGGCAACCAAAATCGGGTTAGGTGTGTTAGTCAGCATCGGCTTTATTGCAGGGGCAATTAGCTGGCATCAATTTAATAAAGCGATGGATCACACCAGCAGTGAAGAGTTTTGTGTGAGCTGCCACTCAATGCAGCAGCCGTTGGAGGAGCTTAAAAAAACTGCCCACTGGTCGAATAAAAGCGGGGTAACGGCAACTTGTTCAAGCTGCCATTTACCGCACGATTACACCGAAAAATATGCCCGCAAAGTGCAGGCAAGCCGTGAGGTGTGGGCTGAATTAACCGGCAAATATAAAGAAGAAGGTTCGTTTGAAAAACACCGCCTAGAGATGGCAGAACGTGAATGGGCAAGATTTGCCGCCAACGGTTCAAAAGAGTGTAAGGCTTGCCATAGCTATGAGCGAATGAATTTTGATAAGATGTCGGAAGCGGCTCGCAAGGCAATGAAACCGGCAGCGGAGAAAGATCAAAGCTGTATGGACTGCCACAAAGGCATTGCTCACCACTTGCCGAAAGCCGATGAAAATGCGGTAAAATCGAAGTTTGATCAGTTTGTGAATAAATCCCCAAGCCAAGGCAAATCTTACTATACCAAAGGGAATGCCGAATTATTCCTAGATGAAGGTTTAAGCCAAGCTATCGGGCAATTAGAAACCGCCGTGCCGGTGGCATTTGTGCAAGCGGGTAAAAATGCGGATTTGGTTGAGCTGACAATGTGGCGTAAAGAGAAAGGTTTCGGCCGCATTTGGTATCACGATTTCGGCAAAAACATTACCGATGCGGTACTCACCAAAGAATTTATGGCAAATCAGCCGAAATTTGAGGTATTAGAAACCAAAGAAGATCCGATTACCGGCTTGAATTGGCAAAAAGTGAAACTGCAAGCGTGGATTGGCAAAGCTCAATTATTAGACGATGTAACGCCAATTTGGGCAAATGCAGAAAGCCAATACAAAACCCAATGTAGCACTTGCCACAGACAGCCTGATGTCGCCCACTTCGATTCCAATAGCTGGATCGGCTTATTCAACGGAATGGTCGGCTTTACCAATATGGATAAACAGACCGGCAAAGAGGTGCTACGTTATTTACAAATGCACGCCTCCGACAGCGAAGGGGCGAAGCATTAAGATTACCCTCACCAGAGAGTGATTTGATAATAAATGTAGGGTCGCCACGCTGGCGACCGCACCGAGAGTTCAAGGGAATACAAGCGGTTAAATTTCCCTACAATTTTACAAATAAAGAAGGACAAGATATGCAACAATCTCGCCGTCAATTTTTAAAAAATATGTCTGTGATGGCTGCCGCCGTTACAATGCCGAATTTCCTCGTGCCTCGCAATGTGTTTGCGAGTGAAGACCTCAGCCAGTGGAAAATTTCCGGATCTCACTGGGGGGCAATGCGTGCCAAAATTGAGAACGGACGAGTGGCGGAGATCAAGCCGTTCGAGTTTGATAAACACCCAACCGAAATGCTCAATGGCATCAAAGGCTTAATTTACAGCGATTCCCGTATCCGCTACCCGATGGTGCGTTTGGATTGGCTTAAAAACCGACACAACAGCAACACCGCACAGCGTGGCGATAACCGCTTTGTGCGGATAACGTGGGACGAAGCCCTTGATCTGTTCTACCAAGAGTTAGAACGAGTGCAAAAAGAGTACGGGCCGTGGGCATTACACACCGCTAACGTAGGCTGGCGTTCAACCGGTCAATTCCACAGTTGCGGTAACCATATGATCCGAGCGATTGCAATGCACGGCAACAGTGTCGGCACCGCAGGCGACTACTCCACTGGTGCAGGGCAGACTATTCTGCCGTATGTACTTGGTTCGACTGAAGTTTATTCACAAGGCACGTCTTGGGAAATCATCTTAAAAGAGAGTGAAAATATCATTTTCTGGGCAAGCGATCCGGTGAAAAACCTGCAAGTCGGCTGGAACTGCGAAACCCACGAAGCCTATGCTTACTTGGAAAAACTGAAAGAGAAAGTGGCAGCGAAAGGCGTGAATGTGATTTGTGTCGATCCGGTAAAAAGCAAAACCCAAAATTTCTTAGGCTGTGAACAGCAGTACATCAACCCACAAACTGATGTGCCGTTTATGTTGGCACTTGCCCACACGCTCTACACCGAGAACCTGTACGACAAAAAATTCTTGGACATGTACACAGTCGGCTTTGAAAAATTCCTGCCGTATCTGTTGGGCGAGGCCGAAGACAAAGTGGCGAAAACCCCGGAATGGGCGGCTGAAATTTGTGGTATTTCCGCCGACAAAATCCGTGAATTTGCCCGAATGCTTGCCGGCAAACGCACCCAATTTATTTTCGGCTGGGCAATTCAACGCCAACAACACGGCGAACAACCGTACTGGATGGGAGCGGTGCTAGCCTCAATGTTAGGGCAAATCGGCTTGGCAGGCGGCGGCATTAGCTATGCTCACCATTACAGCTCTATCGGTATTCCTGAATCCGGTGCGGCAATGCCGGGGGCGTTCCCGCTCAATATTGATGAGGGGCAAACCCCGAAATACGACAACAAAGATTACAAAGGCTACAGCGACACCATTCCGGTGGCTCGTATGACCGACAGCTTGCTCCACGCCGGCGAAACCATTGATTACAACGGCAAAAAAGTGACTTACGCTCCGTTAAAAATGGCGATTTTCACCGGCTGTAACCAATGGCACCGCCATTCCGAGCGGAACAAAATGAAACAGGCGTTCCAAAAACTGGAAACCATTGTTTCGATCAACTACAGTTGGACGGCAACCTGCCGCTTCTCCGACATCGTGCTGCCGGCCTGTACCCCATTTGAACGCAACGATATTGACGCCTACGGCTCATACAGCAACCGTGGCGTGATTGCAATGCACAAGCTGGTTGATCCACTCTACGACTCTCGCTCCGACTTTGAGATTTTCCGAGATCTCTGCCGCCGTTTCGGTAAAGAGAAAGAGTACAGCCGTGGAATGGACGAAATGCAGTGGGTAGAAAAACTCTACAAAGATTGCCGCCGTGAAAACAGAGGTAAATTTGAAATGCCGGAGTTTGCTGAATTTTGGCAAAAAGGCTATGTGCTGTTCCCAGAGGGCAAACCTTGGGTTCGCCACGCCGATTTCCGTGAAGATCCGGAATTGCACGCACTTGGCACACCGTCTGGTTTTATCGAAATTTACAGCAACAAAATCGCCTCTTTCGGCTATGACGATTGCAAAGGTCACCCAATGTGGTTTGAGAAAGCCGAACGTTCACACGGCGGTAAAAATTCCGACAAATTCCCGTTCTGGCTACAATCGGTTCACCCTGACAAACGCCTGCACTCCCAGCTTTGTGAATCGAAAGAACTGCGTGAAACTTACAGCGTGCAAGGGCGTGAACCGCTTTACATTAACCCACAAGATGCCGCCAGACACGGCATTCAAGACGGAGATTTAGTGCGAGTGTTTAACGACCGTGGGCAAGCGATTGTCGGGGCGGTGCTTTCCGACAACTTCCCAAGCGGCGTGGTGCGTTTGCAAGAAGGGGCTTGGTATTCACCCCTTGACGAAAGTGTGGGGGCGATTGACACCTATGGCGACCCGAACACAATGACCCTCGACATCGGCACGTCCAAGTTGGCACAAGCGGTTTCCGCCAACACTTGCTTGGTGAACATCGAGAAATTTATCGGCAATGCCCCGGCTCCGAACGGCTTTAACGGTGCGATTGAGGTAACGGCTTAATGACGTTGGCAATCAGTCGTGAAGAACGGCAATTTATCTATGGCTGGTTTAACGCAATGCTCGCCCGAGAACTTTCGGACGAGCAGTTAAATGCCTTACAAGCGGGCGAATTTGACGATTTTTTTGCATACCTCAGCGAATTGGGTTTTGCCGAACAGGTTGCAAAATTTCAAGCAGAAGTGACCGCTTGTAGGCAGCTGGAATTTCCTCGTCTAGAACTGGCGGCTGACTTTGCCCAACTGTTTTTATTGGAAGGCAATCTCAGTGCAATCCCTTATGCCTCCGCCTATTTGGAAGGCGAGGCATTAGCGAAAAATTTGGCGGAAATGGACAGACTGCTGGGCGAATTTGGGCTACAAGTTAATCGGGAAAGCAAAGAGCCGAGCGATCATCTTTGCGTTTATCTCGCTCTTTTCGACCGCTTGCTTGCCGAAAAACCGTTGGAAACACAACAGCAATTTCTGCAAAACCAACTGATGAGCTGGCTCCCAGCGTGGTTCGCCAAAGCCAAAACCGTCAAAACCAACACCGGCGTTTATCCGGCGTTGTTAAGGTTGTTTGAAGAGGTATTGCTGAAGGAACAAAGATAAAGTTATTCATTTGAGAATGATTTGCATTGAGTGAATTTAAAAAGGAAGTTAAAATTTCAACTTCCTTTTTTATTGGCCGGATTTATCCACATTATTTATTACAAGCGGTTATTTTTATAAAAAAATTTACAAAGGAGACATTAATGCAAAATAATAAAACCACCTACCTAAATTGGTACGATTTATGCGTGCTAACCCTGATCTTTTTTGGCGAGGCAATTTACACCTCAACTCAGCAATATTTCATCACCACCGAAATGCAAGGTAATTTTGAAGAAAATTTAACCTTTTCAAATGAACAAAATTATTGGGCATTACTGACTCAACTTGCATTGTTGCTGGTTGCAATGGGCTATCTAAAATGGCGGAATTTTGATTTCAGCCGTTGGATGATTCGCCCATCTTGGCGGGCTTTTTTTAGCGGTATCGGGTTGTTTATCTTGCTCTCGTTAGCGATGGATCTCTATTTTGAAACATTATATGGTGTTTACAACCTAGTGTATCCGGAGCCATTTTTAGCAGTCTTAAAAGAAGTGAATTTTTCTACCGTGCTGTATGCGATTTTAAACGGCTTTTATGAAGAAATCTTTTTCCTCGGTATTTGCTTGGCGGTTAAACCTGAATATCTAAAATGGGCGGTGATTTATTCACTGATTATTCGGGTGAGTTTTCATACCTATCAAGGAATGGAAAGTGCGTTAGGATTAGGAATTTGGCTTGGTTTAATTATTTATTTGCTCTACTCACGCTCAAAGCAGAAAAACCTATTTCCATTTTGGGTGGCACACAGTATTGCGGATACTTTGGGGCTGAGTTTGTTGGCTTATTTTTAGTTAAAGGTGCTACATTTAAGCGGCATAAGTTGATAGAGCTGATCGTACCAGTAGCATAAAAACATTATTATTTGTATGGAAAGCTGCTTTTAGGTTACAATATAACCAATAGTTATTGGTTATAACTAAAAATTATTTTTAATTTAACGGAGCAAATATGAAGAGTATCAAAAATTAACCCTAGCCACTTTGATTTTAGTGGGTTTAACTGCTTGTGGTAGTGGTGGTTCAGGTAGCAGTTCTAATAATGCTAAATCGAAACCACAAGTTGAGTTAAAAAAACTGAAGAGGATAAAAAGGCTGAAGAAGCAAAAAAAATTGCAGAGGCAAAAGGAATTGGCAATAAAGAATATAAAGATGGATTAAATGAGTTAGAAGAAAAAAGCGAAACAGGTAAAAACGGAGAAGAGATTCGAACCCATGGCTATCTCTATAACAGCCATTATTCCGTTGTAACTGCCAAAATGAAACAAACTTTACAGTAAAATGGTCGTCAAATGGAACCTACGGTTGAAGTGAAAGGGCTTAAAACTGAGAATTTACCGACAGAGGGCAAAGCAACATATAAAGGCGAAGTTTTTGATTCTCACGGTAAAGCAGACACTGCATTAACTGGTGGAAAATTAACATATTATGTTGATTTTTCTAGTCGCATAGGCTCAGGTCAAGTTGAAAATGCACACGCTGGTTCTATCGAGTTAGAACAAGGCAAAATAGATAATGGTGGTATTACGGCTTCTGCTAGTCAAAAGCATAATAACGACTCCATTGTAAAAGGCAATTATAGTGTGCGATTCTTCGGTCCAAATGCAGAAGAAATAGGTGGTAAAATAGAGTTCAAAGCTAATGATAGAACAGATATCTTTGGTATTAGCGGAACTCGAGGCGAAATTCAAAAATAAATAACTTCTATTATTCAATGCCGTTTAATCCCTTAAACGGCATTCTTTTTTACTATGCATAAAAAACACTTTCTATTTTTACTTGTTTCGCCTTTGGCAATGGCGGAAACGGTTGAGTTTCAGCAAGATCCCACAGAGTTTGATAGTCGGCAACAAGCGGTCAAATTTGAGCAAGAAATTGCAAAAAGAGATTTAAAATCAACCGCTTACTTGGCGGAAGATAATACACTTAAAGGTATTGAACAACATATTAACCAAGCAATTTTTAGACAAGATTGGGCAAAGCTGGAAAGCCTGCTTGGCGATTATGCAAAGCAAGAGCAATTTGATCCGCTACTTTTAGACTATGCTTTGGCGGCATTGGCTTATGCTAAAAAAGATTATCGCTCTGCGGCGTTTTATTATCAGCAGTTGCTGAAAAAACAGCCTGATTTAACCTACCCTCGTTTTGATCTAGCCCTGATTTTAAAAGAGGATTATCGCTACAGGGAAGCAGAGTAAGAATTTCAGCAACTCAAAATCGATGATTTACGCAATGCGGTGAATGCTGCTTTGGCTCAAATAAAGGAGGAAGAGAGCTGGAAGCCGGATTTTTATTTGCAATATACTCAAACCAACAATGTGAATAATGCTTCTTCGTCGCCAACGGTAAATGTAAACGGGCGGATTTTTATTAAAGAGTCAGACAGCTTGCCGCAGTCGGCAAAAGGCATAAGGTATGGCGTTGGCTTGAGTAAAATGCGAAACATCGGCGGCAATCATTTTGTGGGCGTTGATCTTGGCTATCACGGTGTTTATTACTGGAATAACCACGATTATAGCGAACAATCGGTCTCACTAACGCCAAAATATAGCTACAGAACGGCAACTTACCGAATCGGGGTTTCGCCCTTTATTGAGCAGAATTGGCTGGGTAGCTCACGGTATAACTATCAATTTGGTAGCAGTATCAATGCTGTTAAACTCTTTGAACGAGGGCTGATTTCCGGCTCATTCAGCCATCTGCAAAAACTTTATAGTGAACAGCATATTGCCGACCGTTACAATGGTTATCGCAACCAACTCACGCTAGGCACGCAATGGCAAGCGGTCAAAGATTGGCGATTTTTTGCAAATCTTAACGCTAGCCGTGAAATTACCCGTGAGAAAGCCCAATCTTCCAATAAGTGGCTGGCGACCATTGGCGTAATTTACCAAACCCCAAGCTGGGCAAGCTCGGCGAGCATTGGTTATGGCAAGCGGTATTTTGCCGATAAGCATTATGTGTTTGGCTACAAACGCCAAGATAAGGAATATCAAGCGAATGTGGCGGTATGGAATCGAAGTTGGCACTTGCACGGAATTGTGCCGAAAGTGAATTTCCGCTATCAAAAAATCGACAGCAATATTGCCGATTTCTACTCTCGTAGCAATAAAGAAGTCTTTATGACGTTAGAGAAACTGTTTTAAGTTTAATGCTGTGTGAATATGGGGGCGAAAATTTTCGCCCGCTATTTATGTGAGCTAATTGAATTTCTTGTAATTTAACTGCAACCATTGCAGCCCAATTACCGCAATGACATTGTCAATTGTGCCGTCTTCCACCCATTGATAAGCCTGCTCACGGCTGACAACGTGGACTAAAATATCCTCATTTTCTTCTTCCAATAAGCCGTGTACCTCGCCCGATTTGACTTTGGTGCTATCAATTAAGCCAAGAAATAAATGCAAACGCTCAAGTTGTCCGCCCGGGCTGTCCCATACGCTAAGGGCGTGTTGCACCTCTGTTACTTCTAAGCCTGCTTCTTCTTTTGCTTCTCGAATAGCAACTTCCGCAGGTTCTTCATTGCCTTTATCGACCATACCTGCCACTAATTCCAACAGCCAAGGGGAGCTTTTCTGTGCGGAGTCATAAGCTCCAATACGCACTTGCTCAACCAACACGACGTTATCCAATTTCGGATCGTAAGCAATAAGTGCTGCCGCTTCGCCTTTAATTAAGAGTTCACGCACCACATCGCCGCTCATTTCGCCTGAAAAGAGTTTATGGCGGAATGTGATTTTTTGTAACTCAAAATGCCCTTTGTAAACTGTTTCTTTGTTTAGTATCTGCAAATCGTCATATTGATATTGGTTCATTCTGCCCCCTAGCTTCTTTGTAAACGGTCACTATGTACAAGATACAACGCTACAATCATTACTAAAATCGATACCGAGAAAAGTAGCGTGTGCATTGCATTTGAGTGATCGACAATAATTAATCTTACCATTGCGGTAATGCCGATATAGAGAAAATATCGCAACGGGAAGTGATAGTTCGATTTAAAATATTTCACAATTAAAGCCAAAAACTCAAAATAGAGGAAGAAAATCACGATATGTTCTACCACTTGGAATTTTTCGCTATTGTCAATTAATAATTCATAAAGTGCATAGCCTTCGACAAAGAGTGAATAAGAAAGCAGTACACCGGCTACCAATAAAGAGAGATTGAGCACCCATTGAAAAATTTCTGACGCAATTCTGCCAAACGTAGAGTGGCGTTCTTCTAATGATTTTTTAGACATTTATTATCCTTCATTCACATCATAAACAATCGATTGGCACGTAACAGGCTGAAATTGCCCATTCTGCCAATGGTATAACAAAGGTTCAGATAATAGCATATTTTCGGGGAGCTGATAGAAGTAGCTTAAATAGAACGGCAGCTCGCTTACAAAATGCAATTTTCCTCTCGGGCAATGGGCGGAAAAAATGCGTTTTTCCAACGGAAGATGTTTTACTTCAGATAATTTCACAATCCCCACGCCTTGCGATTTTAAAATCGCCTCTCGCAAGCACCAACTTAGATAAAAGCGTTGTGAAAGGTTGTCTAGTAAAGGGCAATGTTTATTTAATAATACAACTTGTTCTTCCATATTGGCATAGTGGCGAATCAGATCCGCATAACGCCTTTCTTTCTGTGGGTGTTCAATATCAATGCCTACTGCTAATTTTGCAAAAAAATGCGAAAAAATGATCGCTATCCAATTCCCCGAATGGCTAATATTAAAATCAATCTGCTCGGCACTCACAAAAGGTCTGCCACTTTTTGTGTGTTGAATGTTCTCTAACAATTGCAAATCCAAGCCATATTTTTTAAACAGTTCAGTCAGCAAAAAATGAGCGGCACGGCGGCTCTGCCATTTATGGGTTTGCTTTTCATTAAAATGTTCAGGCATTGGCGGAAAGTCAAAATCACTCGGCAAAATAGCGTGCCGATGAATAAAAGCAATTTCGATATGGGGGATTGTGTTTGCAGAATTTTCCATAAAAATGACCGCTTGTTGTTAGCGTTTAAAAGCGAGTAACAGCACACTTGCTGAAATTAGCCCAATGCCCGCCCACTCTTGCTCGTTTGGGCGTTCGCCAAGAAATACCACCGCAAAAAGAGTCACCAGCACAAGGCTAAATTTATCCACCGGTGCAACTTGTGAGGCGTTACCTATCTGTAGAGCTTTAAAATAAGCCAGCCAAGAAATGCCCGTAGCAAGCCCTGAGAGAATCAGAAACAACCAATTTTTATTGCTGATGTGAGCAATCGGCTGCCACTTGCCTGTGTAAGTCAGAAACGCGATTAACGCAATGATGATCACAATAGTACGAATAAAAGTGGTAAAATCAGAATTAATATTTTGTAAGCCCACTTTAGCGAAAATTGCCGTGAGGGCAGCAAAAACAGCAGAAATTGCTGCCCAATAGAACCATTCATTACTCATAACAAATTCCTAACATTTTTGATGAAATTATACTCAAACAGATTGATAAAATGTAACTTATCTCTAGTTTAGCAAATTTTCTATTTAATCTTAGGGAAATCTTTGGTAAAAAATAAATTGTATGAAAAAGTAGATAAATAATGAATAGGAGAATTTCAGTGGGAAGATTACTTTTACTTTTAAAATCAGAAGCAGCAGGGGGGATTTTACTATTAATCTTTGCCTTTACCGCAATTATATTGGCAAATTCATCACTAAATGATGTTTATTTTGATTTCTTACAAACTAAAGTAAGTTTTCAGTTTGGTAACTTTGTGTTAGCTAAGCCACTATTGCTTTGGATAAATGATGGGTTGATGGCAATTTTCTTTACCCTGATAGGCTTAGAAGTGAAAAAAGAGTTATTTGAGGGCTCGCTTTCGAGCATTAAAAATGCCTCATTCCCAGCGATGGCAGCAATTGGAGGAATGGTGGTTCCAGCGCTAATTTTCTGGTTTATCAATAAAGATTATCCCGAATATCATTCAGGTTGGGCAATTCCTATGGCAACCGATATTGCTTTTGCTGTTGGTATTGTAGCACTGTTAGGGACGCGTGTGCCGTTAGCACTAAAAGTATTCTTACTGGCACTTGCGATTATTGATGATTTAGGTGCAATTATTGTGATTGCCCTTTTCTATTCGCAAGAGATTAGTATGCAAGCTCTTAGCATTGCTGGTGTTGCAATTTTTGCATTGTTCATTCTTAATCGTTTTAAGGTTACTTCACTTTGTGCCTATATCTTTATTGGTCTGATTTTGTGGACATCAGTTTTAAAATCAGGTGTTCACGCTACTTTAGCTGGGGTAATTATTGGCTTTTGTATACCATTGAAAGGAAAAAATGGGGAACGACCAGCAGAAGAATTGGAACATATCCTTGTACCTTGGTGTTCATTTATGATTCTTCCTATTTTCGCATTTGCTAATGCCGGTGTATCGTTATTAGGGATGGGGATTGAACAGCTAACTTCGCCATTACCATTGGGTATTGCACTAGGTTTGCTTGTAGGTAAGGCTATAGGGGTGTTTGGATTTAGCTATTTAGCTGTTATTTTCCGATTTGCAAGCTTACCACCAGGTGTTAATTTTAAACAAATTTTTGCCATTGCGGTGTTATGTGGTATCGGGTTTACTATGTCAATGTTCCTTGCAAGTCTCGCATTTGATGTAAGTCAAGCAGGGGAGACTATCACACCTCTTGCACGTTTAGGCATTTTACTTGGTTCTGCTATATCTGCTATTTTAGGTTATATCTTATTAAGAATGGCAACGCGTAAAAATGTGGAATTAGATGAGCCGGTTTAGAGAATGCATTAATATTACTTCTTTTTTAATTTGTGACCGCTTGTAAGTAGGCTTTTTAAGCAACTCTAAATTAGCGGAGTTATAGGGTGAAGTAGTATCTTCGCCCTTATGTTTACTGAACGGGTTTATCTCTTAAAGAACATTATAGTATCTAAATATAAAGTCTAATAATTATCTACCTAACTAAGTATATAACAATTTATAAATATTTTTGTAAAGATTTATTCATATTAGGCCTTATAGTGTGTAAAATGTGCAAAATTTTTTTACTTTTAGGTATATGAGTTTGAATTTATGATTAAAAAGGATAAACTTCTAGCAAGCTAGCAAGGTAATACAACAAGTTTTACTTGTAAAAAGCCGTACCTAAATTTTAATAGACCCACTATGCTGAGTAGCTAAATTACTATAATAGCTACGCAGTGTAGTGGGTTTTTTTATCTATTCAATCTGGAGAAAATTAATGAACAAAGTTTTTAAAGTGATTTGGAATACGGCTACACAAAGTTACTCTGTTGTATCTGAATTATCTCGTGCTAAGGGGAAACCTACAAAATTAAGCGTTCTATCTAAAGCGATTGCTTTAGCACTGAGTGTTGTGGGTGTCACTTCTGCTTATGCAGCAGAAATGCCTGACACCTATTTCCATGTCAATACTGGCGCTGCCGATCAGCCTGCAGGCAATGCTACCACTAATGAAGGCTCTATCGATAGCAAAGCAGGGGCGACTGGCGATCGTTCTATTGCCGTAGGTATGAATGCACGAGCAGAGGGCATCAGCTCCATTTCCATCGGTAGAGATGCCTCCAACTCACAAGCATCAGCCAATGCCATCGCTATCGGTCGCAATGCCCAAAATACAGGCAATGCAAGTCGATCTGTTACTATCGGTGAAAATGCCCTAAGTGAAGAATCAAACACTTCGGTTACCATTGGCTATGGCGCAAAAACCACCATGAACTCACTACCAGATCCTGAAAAAACCTCATTGGGCGTGGGTGGCTGGGCTGTGGCGATCGGTAGAAATGCAACTATGGCAGTATCGCTATCGGTGCTGGAGCAGAAGCAGCCACCGACCCTAATGGCGCTAACCAATATGGTACCCTAGGTTGGTCAACTGCCGTAGGTAGAGAGGCAAAAGCTACAGCACACGCCAGCACCGCTTTATTTCTGAAATAATCGTTATGATTAGCTATTCCAATTAGCCAATTCTACATATTCTTTTATTTCAGGAAATTGCTTCAACCACTTATTCCATTGCACTTCATTCACTTCAATAGAAATAATACGCTCGCCAAACTCATTGAATGTTTCCGTTTTAATACAATTTTCTGCTTTAAATTGAGCATAGATTGCCCCAGCAGTAACAGGCAGTAGGAGCGTTTCACACACTAAATTGCTTCGCAATCTTTCCTGAATGGCTTGGTAGAGTAGATCAATACCAATATTTTCTTGAGCGGAGAGATAAACCGCAATCGCTGTGCCGTCATCATTACGCTCAATATGTGGCTTAATGCCATCCAATTTGTCTATTTTGTTAAAAACTAAAAGTGTAGGGATCTCTAATGCCTCAATTTCATCAAGCACTTGATTTACCGCATCAATATTTTCATTTTTGCGATCGTCTGATCCATCTATAACGTGCAAAAGCAATGTCGCTTCGGTAGTTTCTTGCAAGGTAGATTTAAACGCAGAAACCAAATCGTGTGGTAGAAAACGGATAAAACCTACTGTATCAGCAAGAATGGTTGTGCCGACATCTTGTACTTGAATACGGCGTAAGGTTGGATCGAGTGTCGCAAACAGTTGATCGGCTGCATAAACGCCTGCTTGGGTAATCGCATTGAATAGCGTAGATTTGCCCGCATTGGTATAGCCAACAAGAGAAACGGTTGGAATATCTGCTTTTTGGCGTGTTTTGCGGTTTTGATTGCGTTGCTTGCTGACTTTTTCAAGACGGCTTAAAAGCTGTTGAATGCGTACTTTGATCAAACGGCGATCGGTTTCGAGCTGCGTTTCCCCCAGGCCCCGTAGCCCCACAGATCCCCCTTTTTGCTGATCTTGATTGGTTACACGGCGAACTAAACGGGTAGAGAGATGGCGAAGCTGTGCCAGTTCCACCTGTAGTTTCCCTTCGTGGGATCTGGCTCGCTGAGCGAAAATATCAAGGATCAAACCTGTTCTATCCACCACCCGGCAGCCGCATAGTGATTGCAAATTCCGTGTTTGAGCAGGGCTAAGTTGGTGGTTAACCAACACCACCGTTGCTTCTAGCTGTTCTACCGTTTCCGCAATTTCCTCCGCTTTGCCTTGCCCGACATAATATTTAATGTGTGGGCTTTGGCGAGTTGTGGTCAGGGTTGAAAGAACCTCTACGCCGGCAGATTCGGCAAGTGTTTTAAATTCAAGTAAGTTTTCGACATCTTTATGCTGACCAAGATAGAGATGGACTAAAATCGCTTTATCTCGATTATCTTCGGTAGGATTTGTGATTTCCGTTGTTTGGCTTGCTTCAGATAAAGGAAAGCCAAACGCAGAATTGTCTTCTGAGTTTGGCAATGATTCGTTTAACATTGGTTGAAAATAATGTTTATTCTGCTTGTTCAGCCACTTCTTGTGTAGGCTGAGCTTGTTGAGATTGGTTGTTATTGTTGTGGTGCGATAATGCACGAGCTGGAACAACCGTTGAAATTGCGTGTTTGTAAACCATTTGGCTTACGGTGTTTTTTAGTAAAATTACGAATTGGTCGAAAGATTCGATTTGACCTTGTAATTTAATGCCGTTAACTAAATAAATTGAAACAGGAATACGCTCACGACGAAGTGCATTCAAATATGGATCTTGTAAAGATTGACCTTTTGCCATTTTATTTTCCTTTTTTATTGTTGTGTGATGATTACTAGGACAGCAAATATCATAATAAGTGCCAAGGCGTGCTAGATATTACCACAATTATTTAAATAATGATCGATCTTTTCCACCATTTTTGCTTTAGAGCTAGTCGGATCTAGGCTATCGAGCCACGTTAGCTCACCTTGCCAACTTCTCAACCAAGTAATTTGCCGCTTCGCTAATTGGCGAGTGGCACAAATGCCTTTGAAAATCGCTTCATCAAGTGAAATATCGCCTTGTAAATATTCCCACATTTGGCGATAACCCACACAGCGAATAGACGGCAAATTGATATGCAAATCTTTGCGTAAAAATAACCGCTTGACTTCATCTTCAAACCCCAAGTCAATCATTTTGTGGAAACGTTGCTCAATGCGTTGGTGTAGCACGCTTCTATCTTCTGGCGCAATCGCAAACTGGAGTATGTTATAAGGAATGGCTTCACCTTGTTGGGCGGTGAGTGCTGTCATTGTTTTACCCGTAATATAAAACACCTCTAACGCACGGTTAATGCGTTGGCTATCGTTCGGGTTAATTCTTGCCCCTGCAATAGGGTCGATTTTGACTAATTCTTGGTGTAATACTGCCCAGCCGTGCTGTTCTGCTTTCGTCTCAATGTCAGCACGAATGCTTGGATCGGCAGAGGGTAATGGAGAAAGCCCTTCCAACAAGGCTTTGTAGTAAAGCATTGTGCCACCCACCAAGAGCGGAATTTTGCCCTGTGCGATAATATCCGCCATTTCACGCAACGCATCTGCGTGGAAATTCATCGCTGAATAGCTTTCTGCTGGGTCTAAAATATCAATTAAACGGTGAGGAGCGAGAGCCAGCTCTTCCTTGCTTGGCTTTGCCGTGCCGATATCCATTCCCTTATAAATTAAGGCAGAATCAACACTAATTACCTCAACAGGCAGTTCTTGCCTGAGAGCAATCGCTAAATCTGTTTTACCAGAGGCAGTTGGGCCCATTAAAAAGAGGGCGAGGGGTTTTTGAGTCATTTTATACTTAATTTGAATAGTTAATTCTTTTAAACCAGTATAGCACATTTAAGCTTAAGTTTAGGCTCAGTCATAAAGCCATAAAATTAAAGTATTTAATGAACTAATTCTGATAAATGCTATTATGATGTATATCATTTGATATACAAAGGAGGTTTTTATGGCAAATAGTTCATTAGTAAGTGTAAGAATTAGTCCTGAAATTAAAGAGCAGGCGAGTGAAGTTTTAGCAGGGGTTGGTTTAACGGTTTCTGATGTTATGCGAATGACATTAGCGAAAATTGCGACAGAAAAATGTTTTCAGTTTGACTATCAACCTAACTTAGCAACAGCAGAAGTATTAAGATCGGTTAGAAATGGAGAAGAAAAATTAAACTCAGCAAAAAATATTGCTGATTTAATGGAGCAGCTCAATGCGAGAGATTGAGTATAGTAATGCTTTTAAGCGAGACTACAAAAAGTGTGCAGTTGATACCCTATCTTCTTCGCTGATTGAAGCACTTTATTTTCTCATCAACGATAAGCCACTACTTGAGAAATACTGCGAGCACGCTTTAACTGGCGAATGGAAAGGTTTTCGAGATTGCCATATTCAGCCTGATTTAGTGCTCATTTATCGAAAAATCGATGATAAATTAGAGCTGTTGAGAATAGGTAGTCATTCTAATTTATTTGGATAAAGGGCGATTGAACGCCCTTTCTCTTTTATAGATACGCCGAAAAATCCACCTCTTTTCTTATCCCTTCAATTTCTTTCTTCCCATTGGCATAAAGCTCAATTTCTGAAAGCAGAGCAATCACTTCACTCAGCGTACAAGCGGTTGGAATTCCACATTTTTTTGCAAAAAATTCGGCTAAATTGACCGCTTGTGTTTGGTTAAACAAGGCAAAGAGTATCTGTTGCAAGTTTTGCTCTCTTACTGCTTGTGGTACGGAAAGCAGCGTTAGCCTTGTTTGCTCTTGCCAATGTTTTTCGGTAATGGAAAAACCAAGTTCGGTTAAGCTCTCTTTGTATTGGTGCCAGCGTGCCGTTTGTTGTTCATCTAACGTAATGTTAAGCGGAATTAATAACGCTTGAGTTTGCCTTTTACCAAGCTGATGAGTAAATTTCAGCTCAGCAAGTTTAGCGAGCGGAATTAAGTAGAAATCCTCTCCCTCTTTCATTAATACTGCTTGGTTTTTCACAATGGCTAAGGCTTGGGAATGATGAACTGCAAGCGGTATTATTTTTTCTGTTTGTTGCAAAACAGGTTCAGGTTTTATCTCCGCTTTTGGCTCAAAAGTTGGTATTTGAATGGCGGTTCTTTCTGCTTTTTCCGTTCGAATATCTGAACCGCCCACTAGCTCGTTATACCATTTTTGAGCTGATTGACTGCTACTACTTCGCTCAAATTTAGGCATAAAAGGCGAGTGAGTAGAACGATGTGCATTTTTTTGTGATAATTCGACCGCTTGCTTAGGCTCTTTCGGCTGAGTAAACACATTCTGCCCAGCGGCTTGGCGGTTTGTATCTTTTACATAAGCAGGCATTGGCTCATTGAGTTCGTTTTTTAGTTCAAGTGTGGGTTGATTTTGTTGTAGGCTATTGCTCACACCTTGCAAAATAAAGTCGTGTACCAATCTGCCTTGATGAAAACGGACTTCGTGCTTGGCTGGGTGAACGTTTACATCCACCATCGTTGGATCTAAATCCAAGAAAATCACAAAGGCAGGGTAGTAGCCAGTTACAATGCTCTCGCCATAGGCTTGGCGGATTGCGTGATTAATGGTTTTATCCCGCATCATTCGCCCATTTACATAGCTGTAGCAAAGATCGTTTTGCAGACGAGCCAGCATCGGCGAGCCAACCCAGCCGTGCAGGTGTAAATCGCCGTGTTGCCAGTCAATATAATTGGCATTTTGGATAAATTCCTCGCCACAAATTGCCGCTACACGCTTTTGTTTTTGTTCTACTGATTGATCTGCCACTTTGCGATATTGGCGGACAATTTTGCCGTTATGAGTAAGGGTAAAACTGATGTTCGGTTTAGCCAGAGCAATGCGGCGAATCACTTCATCAATATGAGCAAACTCGGTTTTATCAGTGCGTAAAAATTTACGGCGTGCAGGTGTGTTGAAAAATAGATTAGCGACTTCAATGGTTGTGCCGATTGGGTGAGAGGCTGGTTGAATTTCTACCTCCATTTCTCGCCCCTGTGCGTAAGCCTGCCACGCTTCACTTTGCTCTGCGGTGCGAGAAGTAAGGGTTAAACGGGAGACCGAGCTGATACTCGCCAATGCTTCACCCCTAAAGCCCAAACTTAAAATGGCTTCCAAATCTTCTAAACTGCTGATTTTGCTCGTAGCGTGGCGAGCGAGAGCGAGCGGTAAATCTTGCTTGCTGATACCACAGCCATTATCTCGAATGCGGATCAGTTGCGAGCCACCTTTTTCAATATCAATTTGAATAGTGTTCGCCCCCGCATCGAGGCTGTTTTCGACCAGTTCTTTCACCACAGACGCAGGGCGTTCTACTACCTCGCCTGCAGCAATTTGGTTTGCCAGTTGCGGAGGAAGGATATGGATTAGCTGTTTAGGGGTAGTGTTTGTCATTTTTGTGCCTAATCATTTGGAATTAGCCCATTTTATCTAATTTTCTTCGCTTTTGCATATTTCTTCACACAAAAGAACATGTTAGATTATGAAGAATATTCACAAAATGAGAATAAATTTATGCAGATGATAGAACTTGCTCAACAAGCGAAACAAGCCAGTTTTGAATTGGCACAATTTGGCAATCGCCAGAAAAACGAAGCTCTGCTAACCATTGCAGATAGCCTTGAACAGCGTGCGACTGAAATTTTATATGCCAATGCAAAAGACATTGAATTTGCACAATCGCAAGGGATCTCATTAGCTATTATTGACCGTTTATTGCTGAATGAAGAGAGGCTAAAAGGGATCGCAAACGATGTACGAAATGTGGCGAAATTAGCCGATCCTGTAGGGCAAGTGATTGATGGCGGTGTGTTAGACAGTGGCTTAAAGATTGAACGTCAACGTGTGCCGTTGGGTGTGATTTTAACTATTTATGAAGCTCGCCCGAATGTAACCATTGATGTAGCATCACTTTGTTTAAAAACAGGTAATGCGGTTATTTTACGAGGTGGGAAAGAAACCAAATTTACCAATGCAGTATTGGTTGATGTGGTGCAAGATGCGCTAGAAAAAGCAGGTTTGCCGAAATTAGCGGTGCAGGCTGTAACGGATCCGAATCGTGCTTTGTTGTTAGAGCTTTTAAAGTTAGATCGTTACATTGATATGGTTATTCCACGAGGCGGGGCGGGTTTACATCAGTTCTGCAAAGAAAATTCAACCATTCCTGTGATTGTAGGCGGCATTGGGGTTTGTCATCTGTTTGTGGAGAAAACAGCGGATCAAGAGAAATCGCTAGAGGTGATTGCCAATGCGAAAACCCAACGTCCAAGCACTTGCAATACATTAGAAACCTTGTTAGTGGAGAAATCTATCGCTGTGGAATTTATACCGAAATTGGTCGCTAAAATGCAGCAGTTAGGTGTAACCATTCATAGTAATGATTTGCAAAAAATTGAGGGAATTGAACCGCTTGATCAGGAAAAACTTAGCCAAGAATGGTTATCTCTTGATCTTAACGTAGTCGTTGTGAATGACTTACAACAGGCGGTGGAACACATTCGCCATTATGGCTCGCAGCATTCGGAAAGTATTTTAACTTCTGATTATCAAGCTGCTCGTCAATTTGTACAACAGGTTGATGCCGCGGCAGTTTATATTAATGCCAGCACCCGTTTTACTGATGGCGGCGAATTCGGATTAGGGGCCGAAGTAGCGGTGAGTACGCAAAAATTACACGCAAGAGGTCCAATGGGGCTTGAGGCATTAACCACTTATAAATGGGTGTGTGAAGGCGATTATTTAATTAGAGGATAAGTATGTTAAAGCAGATTTTAGAATTTTTTAAGTTGCTCGCTAAACGTTATACGGAAAATAATATTGCGGTTTCGGCGGGCTATCTTACTTACAGTACGATGCTTGCCATTGTACCGTCAATTATTGTGCTTTTTTCGATTTTTACATTTTTTCCTGTGTTTTATGAAGCTAGTGAAATGTTAAAAGCGTTTATTTATGACAATTTTGCTCCGAGTGCGAGCGAAATGGTTTCAGAATATCTTGAGCTATTTGTCAGTAATGCAAAAAAAATGGGGATAGTTAGTATTATCGGTTTATTTGTGGTTTCTTTGATGTTGATTAAAAGCATTGATGAATCTCTTAATACTATTTGGCACAATAGTCAGAGTAGACCGATGTGGTTCTCTTTCTTGCTTTATTTCTTAGTTTTAATATTTGGGCCATTACTTGCTGGAGCAAGTATTGCGATTACAACCTATATCACGTCATTAGCAATTTTTAATGGCTCCGGAGCATTGTCGCTCGGGCAACATTTATTAGAATTAATGCCGTTTTTCTTGATTTGGCTGCTGTTTACATTGGTGTATAAATTTATCCCGGTTACAAAGGTAGAATTTAAGCACGCAGCAATTGGAGCATTACTGGCTGCGGTGTTCTTCACCTTAGGTAAACAAGCCTTTATTTGGTATATTACAGCCTTCCCATCTTATCAAGCAATTTATGGGGCATTAGCGGTATTGCCGATTATGTTGTTGTGGATTCAATTAAGCTGGCAAGTGGTGCTATTAGGAGGGCAGTTCGCTGCAATATTAAAAGAGATGGAAGAAAACAGAGGCGCTAATGATCGGATTAATTCAGCGGGTTAAATGGGCAAAAGTAGAGGTTAAAGAACAAATTATTGGCGAAATTCAGCACGGTTTATTGGTTCTGCTCGGCGTTGAAAAAGATGATGATGAGTCTAAAGCCGATAAATTATTGGAAAAGGTACTGAATTATCGGGTGTTTTCTGATGAGCAAGGCAAGATGAATTTGAATGTTCAGCAAGCAGGTGGCAGCCTGCTCGTGGTGTCACAATTCACACTTGCAGCGGATACGAACAAAGGCTTACGCCCGAGTTTTTCCAGAGGAGCAGCCCCAATTGATGCGGAACGTTTATACGACTACTTTCATCAACAAGCGGCAACTAAAATCCATACCCAAACAGGGAAATTTGCGGCAGATATGCAAGTTAGCCTACAAAATGATGGACCTGTTACCTTTTGGTTGCAGGTTTAATTTCTCTTTTTAGGAGATTTTCAGTGTATCAATTACCGCTCGTAGTGCAGGTGAAACATTGCGGTGCGGATAGTATAGATAAAGAGGTGGCAATGTGATGCAACTTTGGTTAAAAATAGAAATTAATTGACCGCTTGCCAGCTCAGTTTCTATTAAATTTTCAGGTAAATAGGCTAATCCTAAATGCAAAAGAGCAGCGTCTTTGGCAGACTGTGAACTATTGAAAATCCAGCGGCAATTTGGGGTAAGTTTAATTTGTTCGCCATTGTCTTTAAACTCCCAAGAAAAAAGTTCTCTATTGCTTAAGCGATATCCGATACATTGATATTGTGTCAGCTCTTGGAGGTCTTTTGGAAAGCCGTGCGTAGTAAAATAGTGTGGAGTTGCAGCTACCGCCATTCTGATAGGTTCTGTAATTTTGACTGCGATCTGTAGAAGATCAGACTTGATCTGACAATTCACTCTAAAAAGTGAGAGTTTCCCGTTTAGAATATGAGTGTCAAAAATCAATCTAAACAAAAAGGAAACTCTCATGTTTTATTACTTACAACCCTCTCATTAAACACAAGACCGGTTTATTAAATTTAGCAGAAGAACTGGGTAATATTTCTCAAGCCTGCAAAGTAATGGGAATGAGCCGAGATACATTCTATGGTTATCAACAAGCGGTTGAGCAAGGTGGTGTTGAAGCATTGCTGAATCAAAATAGACGCGTTCCCAACTTAGAAAATCGTGTTGATGAGGCAATAGAGCAAGCTGTTGTGAAGTTTGCTCTTGATAACCCAGCATTTGGGCAGGTAAGAGTGAGTAACGAACTCCGTAAACAAGGCATCTTTTTTTCAGCAGGAGGTGTCCGTTCGATTTGGTTACGTCATCATCTTGCAATTTTAAGCAAAGATTAATCGCCCTGGAAAAACTGGTTGCAGAACAAGGTATTATACTCAGTGAAACACAGGTACAAGCCTTAGAGCGTAAGAAAGAAGATGAGATTGCCTGTGGTGAAATTGAAACGGCACACCCTGGCTATCTTGGCTCACAAGATACTTTCTATGTGGGCAACCTCAAAGGAGTGGGTCGTATTTATCAACAAACGTTTATTGATACTTACAGTAAAGTGGCGTTTGCAAAACTTTATACAATGAAGACCGCTATCAGTGCTGCGGATATGCTGAATGATAAAGTGTTACCTTACTTTGAAAGCCAAGGTTTACCAATGTTACGCATATTAACTGACCGAGGAAGTGAATATTGTGGCAAGGTAGAAAATCACGATTATGAGCTTTATTTAGCGATAAATGATATTGAACACAGTAAAACCAAGGTAAAACATCCGCAGAC